>USQV01000062.1 GCA_900556965.1 uncultured Clostridium sp. | reverse complement strand
ACCTGAAGGTAGTGGGTTTCCGCCTATGGCAAACGAAAGGATTTTATTTATGAAGCTGAAAATAGGAAATGTAATGCTGGAAAATAATGTGATCCTCGCACCGATGGCCGGGGTCACGGATCTGCCGTATCGCGTGCTCTGCAGAGAACAGGGCTGCGGACTGGTCTGTATGGAGATGGTGAGTGCCAAGGCAGTCTTGTATAATAACAGAAATACAAAGGAGCTTTTGCAGGTGGATGAGCGGGAGCGTCCCGTTTCGCTGCAGCTGTTCGGCTCAGATCCCCATATCCTTTCCGATATCGCTGCCCGGCTCGAGGAAAGCCCCTACGATATCTTTGATATCAATATGGGCTGTCCGGTGCCGAAAATTGTGAAAAACGGCGAGGGCTCTGCGTTAATGAAGGATCCCGCTCTGGTGGAGGAGATCCTTTCGGCAATGGTGAAGGCGGTGAAGAAGCCGGTAACGGTTAAGATCCGGAAGGGCTTTGACGATGCCTCCGTAAATGCCGTGGAGATCGCAAAGATCGCAGAGGCCTGCGGTGTGGCCGCGGTGGCAGTCCATGGCAGGACAAGGGAGCAGTTCTATTCCGGAAAGGCGGACTGGGATATTATCCGCCGGGTTAAGGAGGCAGTCCGCATCCCGGTAATCGGAAACGGTGACGTATTTACGGCGGAGGACGCAAAGCGTCTTGTGGATACGACAGGCTGTGACGGTATCATGGTGGCACGGGGCGCGAAGGGAAATCCGTGGATCTTCCGTGAGATCACGGAGTATCTGGATACGGGAAGAAAGCCGGAAAGACCGTCTGTCGAGGAGCTAAAGGAGATGATCCTGCGCCACGGAAGGATGATGTTAAAGTTTAAGGGCGAGCTGGCCGGAATGCGGGAGATGCGGAAGCACGTTTCATGGTATACGGCGGGCTATCCCAATTCGGCGGCTTTAAGAAACGACATCAATATGGTCTCCTCCATGGAGGAATTGGAGGCGCTGATCAAAGAACGGTTATAGAGAAGAACGATAATTACAGAACAGCAAAAAAGGCTGCCGCTTCGGCTGATCTTGATTTAAGAGGATCAGGCGAGGCGGCGGCCTTTTCGCATTGACAATTTGGGGATCAAAGACTCAGCGTTCCGTGCTCCATTCCCTTGAATACCAGACGGAAGGTGGATTTTTTTGATTCCTCAAGATGATAGAGCATTTGGTCGGCGGCTTCCGTCCAGTTTCCCTGGAGGCAGGGGCGGATAATGGCGAGGTGTTCTTTGAAGGTGTCCTCCAGACGGTTGTTGGAAACGTTTCCGGTCATGTGGCGGAAGCGCTCGGCCTGGGTTCGGATCAGATTGTAATTGTTCCTTATATATATATTGGGGCAGGAGTTTATAATGATCTGATGAAAATCGGTATCCAGCTCATAGAAATAATCATTATCCCGGAAGCATTCGCTGTCGGAATCATTGCTAGAAAAGATCTTATAAAACTGGTTCAGGCGGTCCATGGGAAGCATGGAGCCATAGTGGAGCAGAACGTAGGGCTCATACATGGCACGGACTTCAAAAAGCATATTGATATCGTTTACCGTCAGTGGGGTAACGGTGATGCCGCGCTTGGGCATAATCTCGATCAGTCGTTCCTGTTCAAGGCGGCTTAAGGCATCCCGGATCGGCGTCCGGCTTAAGCCCAGAGAAGATGTGAGCATTTCTTCATTAAGGAATGTTCCCGGTGCGTATTCGCAGGTGACGATTCTGTGCCGGATTTCGTTGTAGGCCTTTGTTTTTAAATTGGTCTTTGGCATATCTATTTTCCCTCCCGGATCAGAGCCTGTTGTATATAACGAGTATTGTAACACAGCCGGAAAGGAAATTCAATATTCCAAAGCATAAAAAGCGTTTGGAGGGGAAAGTCGGCGAAATGCACAAAAACAACATATAATATTTGGTAAATCATACAAAACAAAAGAAATAAGCCTGTAGAATATTGACATATTTGGGAACAGACCTTATAATCTGATGTATACAACAACAAATACAAAATAAATACAAGTCGAACAAAGATCCGATATATTTACGAACCAATATAAATTAGGAGGAATATGGTATGAAGGCAATGTATATCAACGCTCCCGGAGAGGTTGAGATCAAGGATGTGGCAATGCCGGTAAGAAAAGAAGGCGAAGTATTATTAAAGCTTCTTTACGGCGGAATCTGCGGAAGTGACCTTGGCTCCTATCGCGGAACCTTTGCTTACTTCGAGTATCCGAGAATCCCGGGACATGAGTTTTCCGCTGAGGTCATTGAAGCAGATGAAAACAATGCTTATGGCATCAAGCCCGGTATGATCGTGACCTGCAACCCGTATTTTAACTGCGGACACTGCTACTCCTGCGAGCACGGAACCGTAAACGCATGTATGGACAACCAGACAATGGGCTGTCAGAGAGACGGTGCATTCCAGGAATATATCACAATGCCGATCGAAAGAGTCTATGACGGCAAGGGAATGGACGCAAAGACACTGGCTGCCATCGAGCCCTTCTGCATCAGCTACCACGGTGTAAGCCGTGCCAATGTAAAAGAGGGAGATAAGGTTCTTGTAGTCGGAGCCGGTACCATCGGTGTTCTGGCTGCCATCGCAGCAAAGGCAAAGGGCGCAACCGTTTATGTAGCGGATGTTGCAGCCGGAAAGCTTGAGATGGCTAAGGAATTTGGCATCGACGGAACGATCCTCAACGATTCTCCGGAGGCCTTTGACAAGGGTGTAGCCGAGATCACCAACGGAAATGGCTTTGATGTAACGATCGAGGCAGTCGGACTTCCTTCCACCTTCCAGAATTGTATCGATGCCTGCTGCTTCGGCGGACGCATGGTACTGATCGGCGTAGGAAAGAAGAATCTGGACTTCAACTTCACCCTGATCCAGAAGAAGGAATTAAATGTATATGGCTCCAGAAACTCTTTAAAGAAGGATTTCCTTGAGCTGATCGATATCGTGAATGCCAAAAAGGCACCTCTTGATAAGATCATTACAAACGTATATCCCTTCGATGAGGCAGCAAAAGCCTTTGATGACTTTGCCCACAATCCGGGAAATATGTTAAAGGTAGTCTTTGATTTTTCCAACATCAGCAAGTAATCAGAAACCAGAAACCAAAAACCATAAAGCAATCCAGCACTGACGGGGATCAGCTGCTGTTGCACTATAAACAAACGTTTTTAAACGGAGGGTAAAATTATGAAGTTAAGAAAGGTTATGGCCTTAACTCTTGCAGGAGCTATGGCAGCAACAAGCCTTACCGCATGTGGCGGAAACGATACAGCTAACACAACTACAGCAGCTGCAGCAGAGACAACAGCAGCCGCAGCAGCAGATACAACAGCAGCAGCTGCAGCAGACACAACAGCAGCCGCAGCAGATACAGCAGATGCCGATGTAGTTCTTCAGGTTGCTTTCGAGAACTCTGTTACTGAGCCGGTTGGACAGGGCTGGACAAAGGCTCAGGAGATCATCAAGGAGAAATCCGGCGGCACAATGGCTATCGAGGTTTATCCGGACTCTCAGTTAGGTGACAAGTCCTCCCTGATCGACTCCATGCTTCTTGGCGAGAATGTCTGCACACTGGCAGATGGTGCTTTCTACGCTGATTACGGTGTACCGGATTTCGGTATCGTATTCGGACCGTTCCTTTTCGATAACTGGGATCAGTGCTGGACTCTGATCGAGTCTGACTGGTACAAGGAGCAGTGCGATAAGCTTGAGGAGAAGGGCTTAAAGATCATTTCCTCCAACTGGATCTACGGTGAGAGACATACTCTTACAACCGTTCCGGTTAATACCGTAGATGACTTAAAGGGCTTAAAGATCCGTGTTCCTTCCAATGAGATCCAGTCCAAGGGCTTCGATGTATTAGGCGCTACCTCCACAGGTATGGCTCTCGGTGATGTTTATCAGGCACTTCAGACAAAGACCATCGACGGTGCTGAGAACCCCCTTGCAACTCTCTACGGCAGAAAGCTTCATGAGGTTGCCAAGTATTTAATTCTTGACGGACATGTTAAGAACTTTACAACATGGGTTGTATCTGCTGACTGGTTCAACAGCCTTACCGAGGAGCAGCAGAACTGGCTGGTAGAGACAGCAAACGAGGCCGGCGAATATAACAACGAAGTTCAGCAGGCTGCAGAAGCAGATTACCTTGAGAAGATGAAAGCAGAAGGCGTAACTGTTGTTGATCCGTCTGAGGAAGTACTCGAAGGCTTCAAAGAGAAATCCAAACCGTTCTATGATATGTTCCCGCAGTGGACACCTGGTCTCTATGACACAGTAAGAAAGGCTATGGGCGCCAACTAATCTGAAACAAAACCCCTGATCGGGCCCGTGGCATAAAAGTCCCGGGCCCGATTCTTTTCGTAAAAAAAAGAGGAGTAATCGCATGGAGAAAAAAGAAAATAAAGTGATCTCGATCCTTGCCAATCTGGATATCGCGGTGGCCTCCGTGATCCTGACTGTGCTGATCGTCCTTACTTTCCTTGGCGTTGTATGGCGCTATATTTTCAACAATCCATTCACATGGCTGGAGGAAGTACAGACCTCCTGTATGGTATGGATCGTATTTGCGGCAGCCGGAGCGGCGTTCCGTTCCGGAAACCATGTAGCGATCGAGATGATCGTTGACCTGATGCCTGCAAAGATGCAGAAGGTTATGGAATGGCTGATCTCTATAGTCGTTGTGGTCGTTATCGGCTATCTGTTTAAGCAGAGTATCGGTTTCATTCAGGTATTTATTAAGAGCGGACGTTCAACAAGCATGTTAAAGATCCCCTATACCGTTGTATATGGAATCGCGATCGTATCCTATATCGATATGATCATCAGCTATTTCTACAGCATTGTAAAGGGCGTAAAATCTGAGGCAAAGGAGGCGGCAAGCAGTAATGAGTGATGTATTAATGATCGCAGCAATGGTTATGCTGCTCCTGCTTTTCCTTAAGGTTCCGGTTTATATCGCCGTTCTCGGCGGCTCCATGGTCTACTTTGTGCTGAATCCGGACATCAACTCCGTTGTATTCGCACAGCAGGCGATCATCGGTACGGAAAAAATTTCCCTCATGGCGATCCCGTTCTTTATCTGCGCCGGTATTTTCATGAACTATACAGGCGTTACCAAGAGGATCATGGATTTCTGTGAGGTCGTTACAGGACGCCTTCCGGGCGGACTGGCTCAGGTAAACGTTCTTCTTTCCACGGTTATGGGCGGACTTTCCGGCTCCAATATCGCGGATGCAGCGATGGAATCGAAAATGATGGTTCCGGAAATGACAAAGAAGGGCTTTTCACTGGAATTTTCCAGTGTTGTAACTGCAGCATCTTCTATGATCACACCGCTTATTCCGCCGGGAATCGCAATGATCCTTTACGGATGTATCGCGAATGTTTCGATCGGTAAGCTGTTTATCTCCGGCTTCGGTGTAGGAGGGTTGCTCTGTATCACGATGATGATCTTAGTCGGCATCATCTCTAAGAAGCGCGGCTACGGCGTAGTCACCAAGGAGAAGCTTACCTTTAAGCGTTTCTGGGTTGCATTTAAGCCGGCTATCCTTCCGTTAATGCTTCCGGTCATCATCATCGGCGGTATCCGTATCGGTATTTTTACTGCTACAGAGGCTGGTGCAGTTGCTATCCTCTACGCTGCTTTCCTCGGTATCATCTATAGGGAAATGCGGATAAAGGACATGATCCAAGGGTTAAAGGAGACCGTGTGCTCCACAGCCTCCATCATGCTGATCGTATCCGCAGCTTCCGTATTCTCTTGGATCCTTACAAAGGAAAGGATCCCGCAGACACTGACTGCATGGATGCTTGCCAATATCCACAGCAAATTTGTTTTCCTGATCGTTGTAAACATCTTCCTTCTTATTGTAGGTATGTTCATTGAAGGAAACGCTTCCATGATCATTCTTGTTCCGCTTCTGGCTCCGATCGCAGCCCAGTACGGAATCAATGAGATCCAGTTCGCAATGATCTATATCTTCAATAATGCGATCGGTGCATTATCACCGCCAATGGGAACATTGATGTTCGTTACATGCTCAATTACCAAGTGTAAGACAGCAGCGTTTATCAAGGAGGCTGTTCCGTTCTACATCCTTCTTATCATCAACCTCCTTCTTCTCACATGGTTTGAGCCGTTTACCACATTCCTGGTAAATCTGTTCTATTAAAAGCGCAGGTATCTGCCAGATGAATGCCGGAAACGGAATTTGTCTGGCAGAAGTTTTATCTATAATCAGTAAATTCAGGAAAGGATGAATCGATATGGAAAATCTGAATTATGAAGTATTAAAGAAATCCGGATATGAGGGTTTTGTTTTAAAGAATGCACCGGAGAAGGTGCTCCAGTTCGGAGAAGGAAACTTCCTCCGGGCATTTGTTGATTACTGGTTTGATCTTGCCAATGAAAAAGCAGACTGGAACGGAAAGTGCTGCCTCGTACAGCCGATCGCTCCGGGTCTTTCCAAGATGATCAATGAGCAGGAGGGCCTCTAC
>USQV01000061.1 GCA_900556965.1 uncultured Clostridium sp. | reverse complement strand
CTTCCCCGTGAAGTGCCTTCAGGACACCGCTTTCATCAGGATCAACATCTAAGAAGGCAGAGCGGAAATGGGTTCCGACGACATCGGAAGCTTGAAAGGTACAATATTCGGATTGAAGGGCTGGAAATAACGGATGATCTGCCGGTCATCAATGATCGTAACAGAATCAGCCAGAGCACCCATGGTTATGATCTGATTAATGTAGTTTTCGAGCATAATGTGTCCTCCTGAAAATATTGTTCCATGGCTTACTGCCTTAGACATGTAAAAATATTTATACAGCACATATCAAATATCTTATACACATATAATAAAAAAGTCAATATTATTGCTGAATTATTTGCATAGTTTGACCAATAATAGGCAATTTACAGGTATTTTATGGTCTGACATGAAAATTGCTGTATATTTAGTCTATCAGTATCGTGTAGTCAGTAGTATTAGATAATGAAAGGAGCGAAACAATGAAAATGGGTACGCTTTATGTAAACGGAAGGATCTACACCATGGATCGGAACAATACGGTTTACGAGGCTATGGTCGTGGAGGACGGAAAGATCGTGAAACTGGGAACGACAGAGGAGCTGATGGCGGAAAAGACTGCGGATCAGGTGCTGGAAGACCTGAAGGGATGCCCGGTGCTGCCCGGAATATGCGACTGTCATGTACACATGGAGACAACAGGCGCAGTTATGCTGGCAATCAATGCAACCGGCAAGTCGAAGGATGAGCTCTTAGCAGAGGTAAAGGAAAAGGCCAAAGATCTTGCACCGGGAAAGTGGATCACCGGTATGGGATGGAATCAGGACACATGGGACGGAAAATTCCCATCTAAGGAGGAGCTGGATGCAGTATGTCCGGATCATCCGGTCAAGCTGACCCGCTGCTGCGGCCATGCATTCTGGTGCAACAGCTTAGCTCTTAAGCTGGCAGGCTTTAATCTGGATGAAGTGAGCACGCTGGATCCACAGGAATATCCGGTAAATGAAGAAGGAAAGCTCCTTGGAATCCTCATTGACGGTGGATGTAAGCTGCTCGAGGAAGCACTTCCGGCAGAAACGAAGGAGGATAAGATCGCTCATTTCAAGATCGCAGAAAAGGAAGCTCTCCGTCTTGGTATTACAACGATCATGAACAAGGGCGCAGGTCTCGTTACCGCCTCCAGTCCAAACTGCGGACGCAATGCAGTTGCAATAGAAAAAGAATTATTTGAAAAGGAAGAACTGAAGATCCGTTATTATGAGTCCCTGTCAGGACAGGATGAATATTTTGATGACTGCTTTGAGGATGGTATCCAGATCGATCAATGCCACGGAAAGTTTACACTTCGCAGCATAAAGCTTTTTGGTGACGGAGCCTTTGGTGCAAGAAGTGCATGGCTGACCAGAGATTACAGAGATCAGCCCGGAAAACGCGGCTTTGGTATTCTCACCGACGAAGAAATGATCCGCTTATTCAAGAAGGCAGACGAAAAGAATGTTCAGATCAGCATACATAGTATCGGAGACGCTTCCATCAAGCAGATCTTAGATTGCTATGAGATCGCTTTTGCGGACAGTCTTCACAAGGACCGCCGGTTCTGTATCGAGCACTGCCATCTGGCATCGGATGAGGATCTTGCAAGGATCATAAGCTATAACATCATTTTCTCAACACAGTTTTTACAGCTGTCCCTTGATATGGATGTAATCCCGGGAATCCTTCCGGATGCTCTTTTAAAACGTCTTTATACATGGCGTACCGTGGTAGAAAAGGGCGTGATCGTGACAAATGGTTCCGATTCTCCGTGTTCTACCCTGAGTCCGTTTGAATCCCTGCATACGGCAGTTACAAGACTGAGTGAGCGCGGGGTGAATACCTTCGAGGAGAAGCCGTTCAAAGAAGCCCTTACCAGAATGCAGGCTCTGAGGGCTTATACGACAACCGCAGCCTACAGCATGTATAAGGAGGATGAGCTCGGTTCCTTAGAGTGCGGCAAGCTGGCAGATTTCATCGTTACAGATAAAGACTATTTCACCTGTACGGATGAGGAGATCGCTAAGATCCGTGTATTGAGAACCTATATTGGCGGAGAGCTTTGCTATCGCGCAGAATAAAAGATTGGAGGGGGATGTGTATGAAAAAAGGTAAGCTAGTAATAGATTCCAGTATCGTTGGTCTGGCGTTGTTTGCAACGATCTTTGGAGCAGGAAACCTTGTGTTCCCGCCTATTCTTGGCCTGACTGCAGGAACAGAATGGGTTGCGGCAACACTGGGACTTCTTCTTTCAGGAATCATCCTTCCTGTTCTGGGTACATGGGCAGTTAATTGCGTCGGTGATCATGCAAAATTCCTGACCTATCATGTGCATCGGGAGTTTTATACGATTCTTACCGCCTGCTCTACGTTGCTTGTCGGTATCGGTTCCACGCTCCCCAGAGTAGGGGCTACGACACATGAGGTAGGAATACAGAGTATTTTCCCCAATTGCCCGATCTGGGTAACGGTAACGATCTTCTTTGCCGTAACATATTACTTTGCAAGGGACAGAGAATCGGTTATTGATAAGGTAGGAAAATATCTGACACCGGCACTGGTCATCATCATCGGCTTTATCCTTTTAAAGGGTATTATCACACCGATCGGTGAAATCGCAGAGCCTGTACTTCAGAAGCCGTTTGTCAGCTCCGTATTAGAGGGCTATAAGGTTGGTGACCTGACAACGACGTTGATGCTGGCGCATGTGTTCATCTATGCGCTGGAGGAAAAGGGCTACATGGACGGCGAGCTGAAAAGAGGAATCCTGGTGGCGGGCGTTGTATGTATCGTTGTAATGTCAGCCATCTACATTGCTCTTACCTATATCGGAGCAACAGCAGGCTCCTTATATCCGTCGGATATATCCAGAACTGCACTCTTATCCGGTATTGCATTAAATATTTTCGGCAAATCCGGTCAGGTGGCACTGGGACTCGTGGTGGCCCTTGCCTGCCTTACAACAGCAGTAACGATTGCCGCATCTGCTGCAGCCTTCTTCGGAGATCTGTTCCGCACGAAATTCGGGATCCAGATATCCTATAAGTGCCTGATGCGGGTGATCTGTATCTTCTGTACGATAGCCGGAACCTTTGGAGTTACCAGTATCATCAATTATGTAACTCCGATCTTCCTGACCATGTATCCGCCGTTAATCGTTCTGACGATTCTTGGTTTTGTCGATAAATGGATCCCGAATGACGGTATTTATAAGGGAGCCGTATATACATCCACATTTTTCGGATTCTTAGACGGTGTACTTGTAGTATTCCCACATTTTACGGGACTGTATAACCTTCTCTCTTATATTCCGCTGTTTGAGGATGGCTTCGGCTGGGTGATCCCGTCCCTGATCATGGGAGTGATCATGGGAATCGTGTTCCGTGGAAGACCCAGAGATTACTGCCCGAAGACAGGAGAACGACTGGCGCTTTAATCAGCTCTCCGCCTTTACGGCGGGGCTGAAGCATGCGATCGGCAGGCCCTTTATTGTAAAAAAAATACCAATCCCGTTAAATGTTTAATTACTGCTTAACCACTGGCTTTTTCCCGGCACTTATGTTACACTTGCCATGGGTTACAGCAATTACGGTTATTTACTGCAAGGATCATTGCCATTTCAAAGAAAAGAGTATGTTTTTTATAGGAGGTACATTTGCAATGGCAATTAAAATTGGCATCAACGGATTTGGACGTATAGGTAGAGTTGCATTCCGCATCGCCATCAACAAACCGGAAGAATTTCAGTTATGCGGGATCAATGTCCGCAACGCCAACTACGAATATATTTTATACATGATCCGATATGATTCCATATTCGGACGTTTCCAGGGAACTTTAGATATCTATGAAAATGGTATCGTTGTCAATGGACAGAAGATCCCGGTATATTCTGAGAGCGATGCTTCACAGATCCCGTGGGGAGAGTGCGGCGCCGAGTATATTATCGACGCTACAGGTGCTTTCTGCACAACAGAAAAAGCCATGGCACATATTCAGGCAGGTGCTAAGAAGGTAATCATTACCGCACCGGCCAAGGATGATGCGACTCCCACATTCGTTATGGGCATCAACCATGAAACTTACAAGCCGGATATGATGGTGGTTTCCAATGCATCCTGTACGACAAACTGTCTTGCCCCCCTTTGTAAAGTGCTTGAGGATAATTACGGTATTGAATACGGCCTTATGTCTACGATCCACTCTGCAACAGCAAAGCAGAAGGTCGTAGACTGCAGATCATTAAAAGACTGGAGAACCGGACGCTCTGTGTTTGCAAACCTTATTCCATCCACAACAGGAGCAGCAAAGGCAATTTCGCTTGTAATTCCTTCCCTGAAGGACAAGATGAACGGAATTTCCTATCGTGTTCCGACCTCCGATGTTTCCATCGTGGATCTGAACGTAGCATTAAAGACACCAGCCTCTTACGCAGATATCTGCCAGAAACTGAAAGAGGCCAGTGAAAACGAGCTTGCTGGTATTCTGGACTATATTGATGACGAAGTGGTATCTTCCGACTTCGTAGGCGATTCTCATGCTTCCAGCTTCGATGCAAGAGAAGGCATTCAGGTTAACTCCCACTTTTTCAAGCTGATCGCGTTCTATGATAATGAATGGGGTTACACCAGCCAGGTATTCCGTCTGATCAAACACATGAATAGTGTAGATCTGGCTTAATCTTATAACGATCGGCTGATAATAAGAGGCAATGACCACAAAAAGCAGAAATTGAAACCGTACTAGACCATATCTCTGTAAGGGACATATACATTCGTTATTACGATTATGAACCATACACTAAATAAACATCCACCTGCATAGCGGGTGGATGTTTATTTAGCATCGATTTTATGGTATACTAAAAGATGTGGGGAAAATGGTATTATGATTCTTAAAGAAAGGGGTTACAAAAAATGAAAACAACTGCTGTGTATTTTTCACCGACAGGCAATACAAAAAAGAGTGTAGAGGCAATGGCAGCAGCTCTCGATGAAAATTTCAGCACACTGGATCTGACACTGTATGAAAACAGTAATGAAACAAGAAGCTTTGGGCCGGATGAAACAGTCATTTTCGGAATGCCGGTTTATGCCGGGAGAATACCGATGGTGGCAGCACCGAGAATGGACGGGCTTAAGGGGAATCAGACACCGTGCATTCTTGTGGTTACCTACGGAAACCGCCATTATGAGGATGCGCTGGTGGAAATGGAGGACTTTGCCAAAAGTCATGGGTTTGTGGTTAAGGGAGCAGCAGCTCTCGTCGGACGTCATACCTATGGGAAAATTCAGGTTACAAGACCCGATGCGGCAGATCTCGCGGCAGATGCCGATTTTGCAAAAAAGGCAGCCGCTCAGGATAAGCTACATAGTGTCATTCCGGGAAACCGTCCGTACAAGGATGCGATCCCGGGAGGAAATTTCAAACCGTTAACATCGGAAAGCTGTGTGGGCTGCGGTATCTGCCGCGATAACTGCCCGGTAAATGCGATCGGAGAGAATTTCCAGGTAAATCCGGAGATCTGTATCTCCTGCTTCCGCTGTATCAGAAACTGTCCGGTACATGCCAAAAATATGGACGTGGAAGTTTATCATGCCTTTGCAGAAGAATTTTCCGAAAGACTTGCCCAAAGACGCGAAAATGAATATTTTCTGTAGAGAACCGGATCTACCGAAAGTTAGCATTGACTATATATCGCCTACAATGATATAATAACATCTGCATTTTTAAGCGTATGCGGATGTGGCGGAATTGGCAGACGCACCAGCCTTAGGAGCTGGCGGGCAACCGTGGGGGTTCAAGTCCCTTCATCCGCAGGCGTGTATCGCCGCAGGAACAGTTAATTCTGATCCTGCGGCGATTTTCATACGATAATTCAAGTCGAACATCTGTGAGCCCGGAGCGTAATCCTGCATGGCGAAGCAGACATATACCTTACGGGATCACGGTGGATCCTCGCGGGCTTCAATCAGGAGGATACTGTGGGAGGAAAAATTTTATGAGTCTTTTAGAGCTTTTTATTATTGCTGTGGGATTGTCCATGGATGCCTTTGCCGTGTCGATCTGCAAAGGTCTTTCCGTGTCCAAAATGAAGCTGGGACATGCGGTGACGTGTGGGATCTACTTTGGCGGATTTCAGGCACTTATGCCTGCGGTGGGGTATCTTCTGGGAAGTCAGTTTGAAGCACTGATAACCAGAATAGACCATTGGATCGCATTTATCCTTCTTGGCATCATTGGGATCAATATGATCCGTGAATCAAAGGAGGAGGACGCGGAAAAGCTTGACAGCTCCTTCGGAGCAAAGGCCATGCTTCCTTTAGCGGTGGCGACCAGTATCGATGCCCTTGCAGTCGGTGTGACCTTTGCGTTTCTTAAGGTCAACATTGTCTGGGCGGTGACATTTATCGGAGTTGTCACGTTTATTTTCTCCGCAGTAGGCGTAAAGGTTGGAAATGTTTTTGGAATGCGCTATAAAGCCAGAGCAGAATTAGCCGGAGGAGTTATCCTCGTGCTGATGGGCTGCAAGATCCTGTTAGAGCATCTGAATCTGCTCCCCATCTAAAAGATCTACAT
>USQV01000060.1 GCA_900556965.1 uncultured Clostridium sp. | reverse complement strand
CCTTGCGGATATGGAACGTGCCGTCCACTTTCTTTAAGGCATGATTCATCTGGCTCACCAGCGCATCCTCAAACAGGTAGCGGTTCTTTCCCTTGATGGCAATCTCTGCATATTTAATCAAAAATGCTTTATATGTCATGGTTTTCTCCTTTACTTTCTGGTGAACTTTCTGCGGAACGGAATGATCTCTTTCATTTTTTCCACCGCGTAATCCACTTCTTCTTCCGTTGTATTGACACAGAAGCTGATCCGGATCGTGGACTCTAACTTCTGCTTCGGCAGACCGATGCCCTGCAAGGTGCGGCTGGGTGCCGGATTATTGGACGAGCATGCGCTTCCCGCCGACACATAGATGCCGTATTCTTCCAGAGAATGGAGCATCACTTCGCTGCGTACATCCTCGATCGTGACACTCACAATCTGCGGCGCAGAGTCCCTTCCCGTTCTGCCGTTTACCGTCACTCCCGGGATCTGTGTCACCTCATCGATGAACCTCTGCCTGATCTCATACATATGACCGATCTTCGCGTCAAAGTTCTCATAGATCTCCGCCGCTGCCTCGCCGAGTGCAGCCACGCCCGGAACATTCTCCGTGCCGGAGCGCATTCCCTTCTGCTGTCCGCCTCCGAAGATGACCGGACGGAGCTTTACCTTCTCATCCACATACAGGAAGCCGACTCCCTTTGGGCCATGTATCTTATGTCCGCTGACTGACATCAGATCGATCCCCTGCTTTTTCGGGCGGATCACATATTTCCCGTAAGCCTGAATGGCATCTACATGAAAGTACACATCCGGCTTTTTATTTTTGATGACCTCCGCGATCTTTTCCACCGGCTCCACCGCACCCATCTCGTTATTTACATACATTACGGATACTAAGATCGTGTCCTCGCAGATCGCCTCCTCCAGTGCCTTTAAGGATACATGACCGTTGTGATCCACCGGAAGATAGGTCACCCGGAAGCCCATTTCCTCCAGAAAACCCATTGTATTGTAAATAGACGCATGTTCGATGCAGCTGGTGATCAGGTGATTTCCGGAGCGTCTGTTGGCCAGCGCCGTTCCGATCAGAGCCATATTGTTGGATTCCGTTCCGCCGGAGGTAAAGATGATCTCCTTTTCCTTTACCTTCAGTGTCCGGGCGATCCTCTCCCTTGCCTCTTTAATATAATTTTCCGCCTCAACGCCCTTGATATGGCGGGAGGACGTATTTCCGTAATCCAGCTCCATGGTCTTTATCATGATATCCCGCACACGGTCAAATACTTTTGTCGTGGCCGAATTATCAAAATAGACCTCTTTTCTTTCTCTTTCCGTCATTACCAGAATATCCTTTCCGCTCTCCTACTTTTCAAGGAGAAGACCGATAGCGGACATAACAAAAAGTCCCGCCGTCTCTGTTCTCAAGATCCTTTTCCCCAGTGTGATGGTTTTTGCGGCATGAGCTTTTGCAATTTCGACCTCTGCATCCGAAAAACCGCCCTCCGGCCCGATAAGGACAGCACATTTCTGTCCCGGCTCAAGCCTGCGGATCAGCTCTCGTGTAAGCTCCATACCGCCGGCGCCCTCCAGACTTTCCGAGTCCTCATAGGGAAGAAGGAAAAGATCCGTTTTCTCTGCTTCCTGCACCGCATCTTTATACTTCATGACCGGAGCGATCTCTGGGACGATCATCCTCTTTGACTGCTTTGCAGCGCTTTCCGAGATCCCATACCAGCGTTTTCTTTTCGCTTCTTCCTTCTTTGGCTCCAGCTTTACCACACAGCGGGACATTTCCACCGGAACGATCCTTGAAACTCCCAGTTCTACACACTTCTGGATGATAAATTCCATTTTATCCCCCTTTGGAAGTCCTTGATACAGCGTAACCTCTACAGGAAGCTCTGTATCCTCTACTTCCTCCGGCAAAAGCTTTACGGTGATCCGGTCTGATCCGATCTCCTCCAGCTCGCCAAGACAGTTTGTCCCCTTTCCGTCGCTTAAAAGGATCCTTTCTCCCGGCTTCATCCGCAGCACGTTTTTAATATGATTTACATCCGGGCCTGTGATCACCGCCTCGGTGCCCATAAAAAATTCCGTTTCCGTAAAAAAATGATACACTATTTCTTCCTCGCTGTAATGGATACCCACTCGCCCTGTCGTGTCACCTCAAGGATCTCAAAGGCATCGTTTGCTTCAAGAGCATCCTTAACGGCCTGTTCCTTCATATTGATAATGCCGGAGGTGATAAAGATGCCGCCCTTTTTCATGTGTACCGGCACTTCCTTCTGGATCATGATAATGATATCCGCAAGGATATTGGCAACGGCAATATCGTAGCATTCGTATCCGACTGCATCCTGCGCCGGCTTTTCATCGATGATATTTCCCTGGATAACATGGAATTTTTCCTCCGGGATATCGTTGGAGGCAAGGTTTTCATGAACCGCCGTGATCGCATTCTCATCGAGATCGGTTCCGAATACAAAATCCGCACCGAGCTTTAAGGCTGTGATACCTAAAATTCCGCTTCCGGTACCGAGATCCAGTACACGGACACCCGGCTTCACGTATTTTTCCAGCTGACGGATACACAGCTGAGTCGTTTCATGCTTTCCGGTGCCAAAGGCAGTTCCCGGATCGATCTGGATCAGGAGCTTGTCCTTGTGCTCCTCGGGAACCTCCTCCCAAGTCGGCTTGATCAGGATATGATCTACGGTAAAGGGTTTAAAATACTGCTTCCAGTTATTGATCCAGTCCTTGTCCTCTGTTTCTGAAGCTGTCAGTGTTCCCTCTCCGATATCTACATAGCGGCGAAGCTCCTCAAGCCCTTCCTCTACCTGCTTTAATATTTCGTCTGCCTTGTCATCATCATCCAGATAGAAGCTAACCTTTGCAGAGCCATCATCCGGCGGCAGCTCCGGAAGGATATCGATAAACATTCCCTTTGTCTCACTCTCGGTAAGCGGAACATTATCCTCGACCTCGATACCCTGAATCCCAATTTCATCAAAAAGGCTGCTGATATAATCGACAGCTTCTGTTGTCGTCTGCAGCGTAAATTTCTTCCACTTCATATTTTTCCTCCGATTTCGGTTTCTTACTCACGCACTGTCTGTTTTTGCTCTCCGGGCATGAACAGAAAAAATCACATGATATCATATCATATTTTTCTTTGCTTTACAAGGCAGGAAATCACATCAGGACTCCAGCTCAGACTTTAAGTATAAAAGTGCCTGAAGGATCAGACAGCCGTGATCCACAGCGATCCCGCTTTTTTCCGTCCGCTCCCGTCCAAAGCCGCTCAGGATTTCGTAATCCTCCTGAGAAACGAGCGGATGTCCCGTTCTTCTAACCCTTATTTTTGCGGACAGCTCTAAATCTCTCTCCTTTTGGAGCAGCTTAAGAAGCCAGATCTCATCCTTTAATGTGCCATCCTCTGTCTCTGCTTTTTCGAGCTTTACGTCAAGCCATGCCGCATCCGCCGCATCATCACCGGCCTTAACTGGGATATCCCCTTCCACAAGGGCCAAAAATGAGGTGGTTATCACACGCCATCTCGGATCTCTGTCATATTTTCCCCAAGTCATCAGCTGTTTAAGGGGAAGGTCCTTTACTCCGGTTTCTTCCTCAAGCTCCCTCTTTGCTCCCTCATACAGATCCTCACGCAGCTCTACAAAGCCGCCGGGAAGCGCCCAAAAGCCGATGCTGGGATGATTGCTTCTTTTTACCATAAGGAGCTTTAGAGGCTGACCCCAGCGCACCAGCCTCTCTTTGCACCGCACTACGATAATATCTGTTGTATTGCTGGGGCAATCGTATTTTTTCGGGTCGTACTTATTTAAAAAGTCCCGAAGCTCCTGCCCGGCCTTGTTTTTTTGTCCTGTACCCATAAATCTGTCCACATGTTCAAGAAATGCCATATAGAGGTCTCCCTTCTCTCCCGCTTCTTCTTACAATCCGAATAATTGGGCTGTCTTTTTCATTCTCTCAGAAATATTTACCCCAAAGGGACACCGGCTTTCACAGCTTTTACAGCCGATACATTCACCGGCATGATGGGAAAGAAGTCCATAGTGAGAACGGATCGAATCCGGAACCGTCTCCTGCATGACTGCCAGATCATAAAACTTATTTACCATGGCGATATCGATATTTTTCGGACATGGTCTGCAATGTCCGCAGTAGGTACATTGCCCTTTGTAGGAGTGAAGGGGAGCGGAGGCGATGACGGAGGCGTAATCCCGTTCCTCTGTTGTTGAAGTCTCATAGGCGACCGCCGCAGCTACCTGTTCCTTTGTGTCATAGCCGCATAAAACAGAGGCGACCGCCGGACGTGTCAAGGCGTAATGGATACACTGGACCGGGGTAAGGCTGACTCCGAAAGGGGATCGTTTTTCATCCAGAAGCCGTCCGCCGGCAAAGCCCTTCATAACCGTAAGCCCGACCTCATTTTCCTCACATATCTTATATAGAAGGGCTCTCTCCGGGTCGATCCCCTTTAACTCCTCATCAAAGCTTTCGGCAAACATGGAATTGATGTCTTCACTGGCCGGAAGCATGTCAAAGGCGGGATTGATACTGAAAAGGATCATCTCCACATATCCGGACTTTGCCGCCTTTGCGGCAACTCTCGGATTATGAGAGCTCATTCCAATGTGACGTATGATCCCCTTTTCCTTAAGCTCCATCACATAATCAAGATAATCCGAAGTCTGGATCTGCTCCCATTCTTCCTCGGAATCCACATAGTGGATCATTCCCAGATCGATATAATCGGTCTGAAGTCTCCGAAGCAGATCCTCAAAGGCCGGACGCACATATTCCATTTCACGGGTTCTGTAATACTGGTTATTTTTCCATGTAGCTCCGATATGCCCCTGTATGATCCAGTCCGCACGGTTTGCGCAGATTCCCTTTCCGATAATATCTCTGGACTTCGGATCCGGCATCCAACAGTCGATCAGATTGATCCCTCTCTCGAACGCGTAATGGATCAGCTCGATCCCTTCCTCCTCCGAGTGGCGTTCCAGCCATTCGCCGCCAAATCCGATCTCGCTGACCATAAGTCCTGTTTTTCCAAGCTTTCTCCTGTGCATTCCCTGCATCAGCTGCTCAAGCTCTGCCGTTGTCAGAATAGTCAGATGTAACGGGGCCAGTCCCTCCAGAACCTTTACCACGGCCTTTTCTGTTTCTTCATCAACGCCTGCCACCGCATCGCTGATATAAAATATGTAGCTTCCGGCATCGATCAGGGCCATAACCGTTGAGAGGACACAGCATTCCGCTACTACGCCTGTCACTACCACAGCGGAAGCCCGTGACGCCGCCAGCCTGACCTCCTCAATATCATAGGCGGAATATACCGATTTATCGAAGCAGCGGATATTCCCACGGACCTTCTCCAGCTCCGGATCCAGCTCATTCAGCCATTCGTCTGCATTTACATCCGCATTTTCCGCATTATAGTCCTTCCAGACGCCTGCCGGAGCTTCACTGGCCGTATATTTTGTATATATGACATTCTTTTCCTCCGAAAAAGGCCCTTTCATTAACTGCAGTATCTTTTCCCGTGCCTCTTCATAGTTTCCACACGCCCATTTTTGATTTTTTGAATATACATTCTGCATATCGATCACAAGTAACAGGGGATCCTTTAATCGTTCTTTCCATCTGTTTTCCATATCCATCTCTCCTCTCCGGTGCCGGATCTCATGACTTTTTTGCTCTTTTAGATCTGTTTTTGTTCTCCTTTTATACTACTCCTCTTTTAATAAAAAATCCACTGCCGACACATATCCGAAGGCAATTTTTCCCCTCGTTATGCTGATCTGCAGTGGATCTTCTTATTTATACTTATTTATACTTATTTATACTTATTTATTACACCGTCATTTGTAAAAGCGTTCTTCCTTCGCAGAAGACCCGCTGATATATGTCTTTGCATTTTTGGAATTTCTGAAACAGCTTATTTTTTTCGTCTTTATTACAATACACCTTCCACATTCCGCAGCTTTCACAATTTTGTCCCTTGTTTGTAATAAACCCATATACATCCTCTAAGGGATATCCGAGGAAGACACCGATCTCATGGGGAAAGCAAGAGGAATGCCTGATCCTGCATTTTAAATAGCTCAAGCAGGCTTCTGTTTCACAGCTCTCATATCCATAGGGCGTTAACAATTCAAACGCACCCGGACTTGCCAGAATACTTTCCAGCATCGTTTTGCGATATACATAGATCAAAGCAGATGTCTCACGCCAAATAAGAACCTCAATAAATACCCCTTTCCCATTTAAAAGGTGATTCAGTTCATTCAGTTCTTCCCGGACAAGCTGCTCTCCTGAGTGAAAATAATTGAATAGGCTTGCACACTTCATTCCGGCTAAAGTAGGGGCACAATGCTCGATCAGGCTTTTTTCCATATATTTTTCCTTCACCCTTGCCTTCTCCTTCTTATACAGAGCTTATACTGCTGCCAGCTGCTTTCCGAGTTCTTCGCATTCGATAAGAGCTTCCTCATCCGGTGTTTCGTGACATATCAGCCCTTCGCCATTTAAAACAGTTGCGCCGCATCCATTCATCCTGTCTACCCAGTCACGCATCCACTGTCCGTCTCCCCAGCCGTAGG
>USQV01000059.1 GCA_900556965.1 uncultured Clostridium sp. | reverse complement strand
CCCCCGGGGGACCGGCCGCCAGTCTTTTCCATGCCTGTTTTATGGAATAACCGGCTCCGGTCAGTACAAGAAAGCCGGATACAAGGTTGGAATACTCTGCCGCCAGACTTTCCTCCCGTTTCCTCTTTATTTCCTGAAGATCATGGATTTCCTTTATGCGGAGGCAAAACGCCGCTCCGGCACCGAGAAGCACCAGCATGAATCTTTCCGCCCGATCCTTTTTTTGATATATCAGAGAATTTCCGTGAAATTCCTTCGGAAGAATGACCTCCTCCTTTTCGCGTTCCGACTGTGCCAGCTGTTCCAGCAATTCCTGAAGCTCTTTTTTTCCTTCCTTCTTCTCAGGAAATATCGTGACCGGGAATTTGATGAGTTCTTCTTCTTTTCCGCAGGAAAAATGAGCCTCCAGCAATACTTTTTTCCCATTCTCCTGTACGTCTTTGCTGTTGACGACCCCCATACTGCTCAAAATATCCGGTTCCTTCGATTCCCACGTCACCGCTATACCGTATTCCGGAATTTCTCTTACCAGCTCCAGATCCTCCCGCACCTCGTTAAGAGACAGATTATTTCCGAGAATTCTTTTTGAAAGAAGCTCTGCGGCAGCCGGAACGGAATGATGAAATTCCTCTGCCGACGGCATTTGTTCCGGTATGGACAGGGAAAGCTCCAGCCTTTCCTCTCCCGCATTTTCAACACAAAATTCATATAATCTGTCCCCTTTTCCACATGGATTTCGTTTCAGGACGCCGTTTTCCACCATTCCTTTTTCCGAATCCACGATCCCGGTCAGAAAATAAAGGAATATTCCCACCCCGATACATAAAATGTATTTTCCGGCCTTCTTCATACGCGGATCTCCAGACACCGTTTGGCCATGCAGCAGGCAGCAGCATAAATAATAAGGCAGATCGTCATTATGATCCTTCCTACAGAGGTTTCATATAAAACATCGAAGAAGCCCGGAGAGGTTATATCCATATAGAAGACGATCAGGATCGGAATTATTGCCATGACTCTCTGCTCCAGACGTTTTGCCGCAGTTGCCGTCATAATATCCTCTTGGATCCGGATCTTTTCGGCAATAATCTCTGCTGTTCTTGCAATGATCTTCATCAGCTCCCCGCCGCTTCTTCGTGCAGCAAGGAATACATCCGCAAAGCTTCTGACATCCTCCAGCCCGCTTCTTTGTGAGAAATCGGCAAATGCCTCCTCAAATGTGCGGTTCATACGCACTTTATGAAGCATCAGACGGATCTCCTCAGCCATCATGGAATCCTCCCCATGGATCCGTTCCACCTCCTCAAGCGCCTTTCCAAAAGCATTTTCCACAGAATATCCGGCATTTAAGGCAGAGGAAACCGCCAGTATCGCATCCTTAAACTGAATCGTCAGCTGCTCCTTTCTTCTTTCCTTTAGTTCCCTCCTTACAAGAAGCGGATAACAGAACGCGGCCGGAAGAAACAGGAGAAAGATCCATCCGCTCCGATAGAAAATATAGCTGAGCAGGGCCAGACATAAGACTCCCTGTCCCCCATATAAGACCCATTCCTTTTTACTTAAACAGTATGTCTCATATTCCGTACCCTGCCAGTCTGAGCTTTTTCCGGTGAGTAAGCTCGCCGGTCTTCTCAAGTCCTTTTCCCTCGTGATAGGTAAACAGGGGATTAAGGATGATCTCGCCGTTTTCAATTCCGTACACCTCCTCAATGGAAACTACCTTTCTGCTCTTATCCCGCATTCTTGCCACATGCACCATAATATCCAGTGCGGAAGCGATCTGGCTTCGTATGGCCGGAAGCGGAAGCTCCGCCGCCATTAACACCATGGTCTCCAGTCTTGAGAGCATGTCCTTGGAGCTGTTGGCATGCCCCGTAGAAAAGCTTCCGTCATGGCCTGTATTCATCGCCTGCAAAAGCTCCAGTGCCTCCTTTCCTCTCACCTCGCCTATAATGATCCGATCCGGTCTCATTCTAAGGGCAGCACGGATCAGCATGCCGATCCCTATCGCCCCCTCTCCCTCTGCATTGGCATCCCGGGTCTCCAGACTGACCAGATTTTCAATGTGAGACAGCTTAAGCTCCGCTGAATCCTCGATCGTGATGACGCGCTCATCTGCGGGGATAAATTCTGAAAGAGCATTTAAGAAGGTAGTTTTTCCGGCTCCTGTCCCTCCGCTTACAAAAACATTGTAGCGGGCTGCCGAAAGAAGCTTTAAAAATTCTGCCGCCTCCTCTGTGATGCTTCTGTATTCCAAAAGCCGCTCCATGGTCATCATTTCCGGAAATTTTCGGATCGTCAGGATCGGGCCGTTTAGGGCGATCGGCTCTAATACTACATGGACACGCGATCCGTCCTCCAATCTTGCGTCTACGATCGGCGATGCCGTGTTGACCATACGATTGACACGCCCCACGATCTGCTGGATCAGATCAAGCAGCTGCTCTCTGGATTCAAAGGACCTCTCCCACCGCCCTGTTTTTCCCCCGGTCTCAATGAATATTTCTTCCGGCCCGTTGACCATGATCTCTGTCACAAGCGGGTCATCTACCAGCTCCTGCAAAATATCGAGCCGCCTGAAGGAATCAAAAAGCTCTCTTTGAAGCTTCAGCCTTTCCCGCAGGGGCATTGGGGCCAAATCCGCTGCCTCCATAATTTTTCTGTCAATATATTCAGAAAGTTCCTCATCACTGATCTGCTTGTCATAACTGAGCTCCTCCAGTATTTCGCTCCGGATCCGCTTCTTTAATGTCCCCATAAGCCTCTCTGCCCCTTCAGCATTCCTCTGACAAAATCTCCGAGATCTCCCCACAGAAGCTCCTGCGGAAAATGCTCTTTATGGCGGACACCCGTTACTAACGGTACATGGATCTTCTGAACCTTCCCGATCAGCTTCTGATCGCCGCTTTCCTTTGCATAGTCCTCAAACTCCGCCAGCTTTGATCTGGAAATGATGTCCTCCTTCATCGGCATATATATGACGCTGCATATATCAAGCAGCGGGATCACCTGCCTCCCATAATTTCCGATATCCAGCACCATCGTGCTGTAGCCGCCCTCCTGCAGCATCTTTAAAAGCATGTCCGCCATTTCTTCTGCGGAGACCTGATTATAATCATCCGGAAATCGGATCGGCGGAATCCATGCCATATCTCCCAGATAATAGATTACGGTATTCATGCGTAACGTATGGAATCTTCCCTGTTTATAATAATAGATCAGGTCAGACATATCCCTTTTCCACTTTTCATCCATCAGTCCGCCAAAACCGGTAAAGGTATCCAGTGTGACAAACAGTACCTTCTCCTCTCTGGCAAGTACCTGTCCGATCGCAAGTGCCAGTGAAGTTTTCCCGCAGCGTCCGACAGGAGAATAGACCCCGATCATTTTTTTCTCCTCCGAAAAGAGCCCGGGATTTCCCTCCTTCACTCCCGGCAGCTCGCAATATGCCGCCATCACCTCCCGGATAATGTCATCCCCGGATTGATATTTATAGATCGTCGAAGCTTTCTCTCCAGATCGCCCCTCCGCCCCCGCACCTCCTGATCTCCCTTTTGCAGACACCTCATCCTCTGCCAGATAAATGGTTTTGGCGGAGCGAAGTGCATCGACCTCGGGAAAGCCTGTGGCTTCTCCCGTGAGCAGGACATCGATCTCATTCACCTTTGCATACTCCTCCAGACATTCTCTGGATGTAAAAGCCTGCGCCTGAAATACACCCTTTTCTTTCCGATTCACATAATCCGAAAGCCGCTCTGCATAAAACGGATCTTCATCATAAACCGCCATGATCTTTTTCAAATATACCCCTCCCTTCACATGGCCCATACCTGCAGCAGCCAGATACAATATCCCGCAAATAAATAGGGCCCCATATAGATCCTGCTGCTTTTTTCTGTTCTTCCCGGATATTCCCGGAGCTTCCCGTCATATCCCCATTGGATCATAAAGCGGGATATCCGGGCCATTTTCTCCCAGAGAAGCCCTTCCTTTATCAATATGCAGGCCCCATTAACTGCCGCAAGCAGAAAGCCTGAAAAAATGATAATAAGTCCATCTTCCATCCCAAGAATTGCTGCACACAATGCCATAAGCTTTATATCCCCTGCTCCCAGCATCCGGCACAGATACAGGGCATAAAATATGGCACATACAGCGAATCCGCGTACCATAAATCCAAATGCACCCCACAGCATGCCGGAAAAAGGAGGAAATGATGATAAATTCAAAAATACGATCCTTATTAATCCTGCTGCTATCCCTGACAATATCTGCCAGTGAAAAATTTTTCCGTATTTCCAATCTGTCACTGCCGCAGACAGAAACACAAAAAACATGAGTTTCAATCAGCCCTTCACCTCCCTTCATACAGGTTCACTGACACTGCTTATAATTTATCTCAGCCGGGAACCTTACTCCTGCTGTAACGAATTTGCTATTACCCGCTATCTAAAGAAAATGGGAATTTTATCTGATAGGTTTAGAAATTTGATATTTTTTGAAATTTGGCACCTTTAGAAGTGAATTTTGTGCATTTAGAAATTTGGTACTTTTAACTCTGGATTATTTCCGGATCCGGATCTGAATAAGCGGACATGAATAGACCGCTTTACCGATTTGGCTTACTGATAAAAATTGCTGATAAAAAATTACTGAAAAAGTTAGAAGTAAAGAATAGAATTATCGATGTAGATTGTTTTCTCTCTTGATGTGCCCCTATTATCGGTGAAATATGGCAAAAAGTCAATTTCGTATCTGTAAAAACTAGGCCTCTTTTTTCGTCAATTTTCACCAAAAACTTTTTTGCTCAAAATACAGACGGACGCCTGACAGCCTGAGCATAATTGAATAATCGCTCCGCAGTTTATCAGAAGAATATTGCATTCCTCCTGATATAAGCAAGCCCCATTGCTTTTTGTTTTACGCATATGATCGTTTATTTGCCTCTATACACTTGGCGCTCTTTTCTTACCAATGGATTGACGCAAAATCTGAAAAGTGATAAAATATGATTAGTTTATATTTTTAAACCAATTATATCAGAAGGGAGGGCATTTATGCCGGACACAAGTAATCTAAAGAGCTCCTTTGCCGAGTGCATCCCACTCTTTATTGCGCTGGGGGACAGCACCAGACTGACGATCATCCAGTGTCTTTATGAAGTCGGTATGGAAAAGAAAGCCGAAGGCACTGTCGGGCTGAATGTGAACGAAATTACAAAGCGTACCAGTCTTTCCCGACCGGCGGTCTCCCATCACCTGAAAATATTAAAGGACTCCGGCTTTATCAATGTTGAAAAAAAAGGAGTATGCAATTATTACTACCTGGCCAGCCAGTCTGCCGTTGACAAGCTGCTGCATCTGAACAATGAACTGCAGCTTGCTTCCAAAAAATGAATATACTTACCGATAATTACCCATACTACCACTGATCCCCGACCGGCCTCTATACCGTTGACAAGGGGGAAACCAAATATCAGGAGTGTGGCAGTATGTTATTTTCCAACAAAAAAACCGTGCTTAAAAATGAGCAGAAAAAAGAAATGAGGGAGCTTCGGCGCCAGATCGAGATCAGCAGGATCGCGATCCAGTCGGCCCAGAGCCAGTTTGAACAGGTCGTCGATCCGACCCTGATCGACTGCTATATTTACGAGCTGAATGCCGCACAGCTCCGCTACCAGTTTCTTCTCCGAAGCTTTAAAAAGCGCGAATTACAGGAGGTCTGATCGCTCATGTTACCTTGCTGGTACAAACAAGCTGTTTTTTACCATATCTATCCTCTGGGACTTCTCGGTGCCCCCAGAGAAAACCGTCAGGATGCCGTTACGGATCGCTTTGGCGAGCTTAAAGGCTGGATCCCTCACCTCAGGGATCTTAACTGTACTGCCCTTTATATCGGGCCGCTCTTTGAATCCTCAACACATGGTTACGATTCTAAAGATCTTCGCCTGATCGACCGGCGCCTCGGAACGAACGAGGCCTTCCGTGCCTTCGTGGAGGAATGCCATAAAAACGGGATCCGCGTCGTTGTGGATGGCGTTTTCAATCATACCGGGAGAGAGTTCTTTGCCTTCCGCGATATTATAGAGCATCGTGAGGCATCCCCCTTCAAAAGCTGGTACCGCGGCGTTTACTTCGGCGGTGGAAGCCCGATGGGAGACCCCTTCAGCTATGAAGCATGGCAGGGGCATTATGAGCTTCCCTGCCTCGACCTTAGAAATCCCGAGGTGAAAAGCTATCTGTTTGAAACAGTACGCTTCTGGGTAGATGAATTTGACATTGACGGGATCCGTCTGGACTGTGCCAATGTGCTGGACTTTGATTTTATGAAGGAGCTCCGCTCCTATACCTCTCCCCTGAAGGAAAATTTCTGGCTTATGGGCGAGGTGATACACGGAGAATACAGCCGCTGGGTCAATCAGGAAATGCTCTACTCTGTCACAAATTATGAGCTTCACAAGGCCCTGTACTCGGCCCATAACGATCATAATTACTTTGAGATCGCCCACAATGTCCGCCGTCTGGAGGCAGTCGGAAGGGAGCTTTACACCTTCGTGGATAATCACGATGAGGATCGGATCGCCAGCAAGCTCTCAAATCCGGCCCACCTTGCTCCGGTCTATCAGCTGTTATTTAC
>USQV01000058.1 GCA_900556965.1 uncultured Clostridium sp. | reverse complement strand
CACTCATCTACTACGCAAGAGAATCCTGGTTTATCAAGATGACTGCAGTCAAAGATGACCTGATCCGCAACAATAACACCGTAAACTGGATTCCGGATTCCATCGGAAAAGGACGTTTCGGTGACTGGCTTGAGAACATCCAGGACTGGGGTATTTCCCGTAACCGTTACTGGGGAACTCCGTTAAATATCTGGGAGTGCGAGTGCGGCTGCCAGCACGCGATCGGAAGCCAGGCAGAATTAAAATCTATGAGCCCGAACTACACGGACGTTGTGAAAAAATATGCAAAAGAGATGGATCAGGAGGCAAATGGAGAGGTTGAGCTTCACCGCCCATTCATCGATGATGTGACGATCACCTGCCCGAAGTGCGGCAAACAGATGCACCGTGTACCGGAGGTTATCGACTGCTGGTTCGACTCCGGAGCAATGCCGTTTGCACAGCATCACTATCCGTTTGAAAACAAGGAGCTGTTCGAGCAGCAGTTCCCGGCCCAGTTTATTTCCGAGGCAGTGGATCAGACAAGAGGCTGGTTCTATTCCCTGTTAGCAGAGTCTACTCTTTTATTCAACAAGCCGCCGTATCAGAACGTAATCGTTCTCGGCCATGTTCAGGATGAGAACGGACAGAAGATGAGTAAATCCAAGGGCAATGCGGTGGATCCCTTCGATGCTCTGGAGAAATACGGTGCCGATGCGATCCGCTGGTACTTCTATATTAACAGCGCCCCGTGGCTTCCGAACCGTTTCCACGGAAAGGCCGTTATGGAAGGTCAGAGAAAGTTCATGGGAACACTCTGGAATACCTACGCATTTTTCGTGCTGTATGCGAATATTGATAATTTTGACGCAACAAAATATACTCTCGACTACGAGAAGCTGACGGTTATGGATAAGTGGCTCTTATCCAAGTTAAATTCCACAGTAAAAGAGGTCGATGATGATCTTGCAAACTACAAGATCCCGGAAGCAGCAAGAGCGCTTCAGGACTTTGTAGACGATATGTCCAACTGGTATGTAAGACGCAGCAGAGAACGTTTCTGGGCAAAGGGAATGGAGCAGGATAAGATCAACGCATACATGACCCTCTATACGGCTCTTGTGACGATCTCCAAGGCAGCTGCTCCGATGATCCCCTTCATGACTGAGGAAATCTACCAGAACCTTGTAAGATCCATCGATAAGACGGCTCCGGAAAGCATCCATCTTTGCGATTATCCGGAGGTAGACGCTGCTCATATCGACACAGAGCTGGAAAACAAGATGGACGAGGTATTAAAGATCGTCGTTATGGGACGTGCAGCCAGAAATGCAGCCAACATCAAGAACCGTCAGCCTATCGCAAAAATGTTTGTCAAGGCTCCGGAGGCGCTTCCTGCATTCTATCAGGAGATCATCGAGGATGAGTTAAATGTTAAGAGTGTAGAATTTACCGATGATGTGCGTGCATTTACCTCCTACACCTTCAAGCCGCAGCTTAAGACAGTCGGACCGAAATACGGAAAGCAGCTGGGCAATATCAGAAAAGCGCTGGCTGAGATAGACGGCAATGCGGCAATGGATACATTAAATGAGAAGGGCGCACTGACCTTTGATTTTGACGGAAATGAGGTCGTTCTGACAAAGGAGGATCTCCTGATCGATATGGCACAGACAGAAGGCTTTATCTCTGAGGGAGACAATACCGTTACCGTTGTTCTGGATACAAAGCTCACCAAAGAGCTTCTTGAGGAGGGCTTCTACAGAGAGATCGTCAGCAAGATCCAGACGATGAGAAAGGAAGCCGGATTTGAGGTTATGGACCATATCTCGGTTTATGCGGATAACAGCGAGCGGATCGCTGCGATCATCAAGAAGTATGCAGATCAGCTGAAGGAGGAGGTACTCGCAGACGATATCATCCTCGGACAGATGGCAGGCTACGTCAAGGAATGGAATATCAATGGGGAGACAGTAATGCTCGGTGTGGTAAAGGCGACAAAATAAACAACGACAGGAGGACTTACATGAGCCAGATTATCAGCAAAGAGGAGTTTAAGAAGTCTGTGATCTATAACTTAAAGATCACATATCGAAAAACAATTGAGGATGCGACGTCTTCGCAGGTATATCAGGCAGTTGCCCTGGCGGTCAAGGATATGATCATTGACCGCTGGATCGCGACCCATAAGGAATACGAAAAACAGGATGCCAAGGTTGTATATTACATGTCGATGGAGTTTCTCACCGGCCGTTTCCTCGGAAACAATATCATCAGCCTGTGTGAGCAGAAGGAGGTTGCCGAGGCGTTAAAGGAGCTGGGCTTTGACCTCAACGTGATCGAGGATCAGGAGAGAGACCCGGCCCTCGGAAACGGCGGTCTGGGACGTCTTGCCGCGTGCTTTCTGGACTCCCTCGCCACACTGGGCTATCCGGCTTATGGCTGTGGGATCCGTTACCGCTATGGAATGTTTAAGCAGGAGATAAAGGATGGCTATCAGGTCGAGGTTCCGGATGAATGGTTAAAGGATGGATATCCGTTTGAGATCCGCCGCGCCGAGTATGCCACCGAGATAAAATTCGGCGGATATGTGGAGACGGAGTGGGACGGACACAGAAACCGTTTTGTCCAGAAGGGCTATCAGTCAGTCTTAGCAATTCCCTACGATATCCCGATCGTGGGATATGGAAACAATGTGGTAAACTCCCTTCGTATCTGGGACGCACAGCCGGTTAATACCTTCAACCTGAATGAATTTGACAAGGGCGATTATCAGAAGGCAGTGGAGCAGGAAAATCTGGCAAAGACGATCGTTGAAGTGCTTTACCCCAACGATAACCACTATGCAGGTAAGGAGCTTCGCTTAAGACAGCAGTATTTCTTTATCTCCGCAAGTGTTCAGCGTGCAGTGAAGAAGTATCTGGAGAAGCATGACGATATCCATAAATTCCCTGAGAAGGCAGTCTTCCAGATGAACGATACCCATCCTACCGTGGCCGTGGCCGAGCTGATGCGTGTCCTTCTGGATGATCTGGGATTAGAATGGGATGAGGCCTGGGCGATCACAACGAAGACCTGTGCCTATACAAACCATACGATCATGTCCGAGGCTCTCGAAAAATGGCCCATCGAGCTGTTTTCCCGTCTGCTTCCGCGTATTTACCAGATCGTTGAGGAGATCAACCGCCGGTTTATCGAGGAGATCAAGCGGATCTATCCGGGTGACAATGAGAAGATCAGAAAGATGGCGATCATCTATGACGGACAGGTACGCATGGCTCATCTTGCCATTGTGGGAAGCTTCTCCGTAAACGGCGTAGCCAAGCTCCATACCGAGATTCTTGAGAAGCAGGAATTAAAGGATTTCTACCAGATGATGCCGCAGAAGTTCAACAATAAGACAAATGGTATCACGCAGAGACGTTTCCTCCTCCACGGAAACCCGCTGCTTGCTGACTGGGTAACCGATAAGATCGGAAAAGAGTGGATCACCGACCTGTCCCAGATCAAAAAGCTTTCTGTGTTTGTGGATGATGAAAAATGTCAGCAGGAATTTATGAATATCAAGTATCAGAATAAGCTCCGTCTGGCAGAATATATCAAAGAGCATAACGGGATCGAGGTAGATCCGCGCTCCATCTTCGATATCCAAGTTAAGAGACTACATGAATACAAGCGTCAGCTCATGAATATCCTTCATGTTATGTACCTGTATAATCAGTTAAAGGATAATCCGAATATGGATATCGTACCGCGTACCTTTATCTTTGGAGCGAAGGCAGCCGCCGGCTACAAGAGGGCGAAGCTTACGATCAAGCTCATCAATGCCGTTGCAGATGTCATCAACAATGACCGCTCCATCAACGGAAAGCTGAAGGTCGTATTTATTGAGGATTACCGGGTATCAAATGCAGAGATCATCTTTGCCGCAGCGGATGTGAGCGAACAGATTTCCACGGCCTCTAAAGAAGCCTCCGGTACCGGAAACATGAAATTCATGTTAAACGGTGCGCTGACCATCGGAACCATGGATGGTGCCAATGTGGAGATGGCGGAGGAAGTCGGTGAGGAGAACATGTTCATCTTTGGAGCTTCCGCAGACGAGATCATCAATCTGGAGAAGAACGGTGGCTATGATCCGATGGAAATCTTCAACAACGATCAGGATATCCGCCGTGTGCTGATGCAGCTGATCAACGGATACTACAGCCCGCAGGATCCGGAGCTGTTCCGGGATATCTACAATTCCTTACTGAACACCCAGTCCAGCGACCGCGCGGATACGTATTTCATCCTGAAGGATTTCCGTTCCTACGCAGCAGCGGAGGATCAGATCGATAAGGCATACCGGGATGAAAAATGGTGGGCGAGAACAGCAATCTTAAATACCGCCTGCAGCGGAAAGTTCTCCTCCGACCGCACGATCCAGGAATATGTAAAGGATATCTGGCATCTTAACAAGGTTACGGTAGAATTAGAGCAGAATTAGACCAGTTCTAGTAATTGTTCAGTAGGTCTGCGCACTTGCTGCGCTGACCGTAAGAAAACATAAGCCGGAAGGCAAAAATCCCATCGGCGCAGCCGATTTGGAATGGATTTTTGCTTGTAACTATGAAGGTACTGAATAGTTACCGGAGCAGAATAATGCCGCAAGATTCGCCGCAAGATGGATCATGATCGGCGCCTGCACGGTCTGACACTTCTCCATGGAACAGGCCAGCACAAGTCCCATGAAAAAGCCGTAGATCCCCTGACTGAAATTTCCGTGATACACTCCGAACAGGAACGCAGAAAACAGGGCAGAAACGAGGGGGGAACATAATTCCTTAAGTCTCTGATATAGAATCCCACGGAAAAACAGTTCCTCCAGCATTGGGGAAGCCACCAGTAACACAACATATTTTAACCAGAGCGTTTCCGTCAGGAGATTGCCGGCCGCCTCCTGATAATCCGTCCTTCCGAAAAGCTTCAGAAAAGCTCCGGACAGTAATGACAGGGAAGCTCCGCAGAGGACACATAACGCTGCCTCTTTAATGCCCCATCTTTTTTCTCCGCGAAATACCTTATCCTCTCTATAAAACCAAAGCAATACCGGTACTGCCGCAATGGCCCGGAAAAGCGTATCCCACAGGATCACATCCTTTCCGAAGATCGTTGTTTCCGCCAGAGGCAGCTCGATCAGGCACGCCACAGCAAGACAGAATAAAACCGGCACTAAAATTCTCCGAATCCTTATCCGCATATTTTTTTCCTCCTGTAAAAGCAAACCTTCCCGATCCGCTTTCGCTGCTTGCTTTTTATCCTAACACAGATCTCTCCAAAATTCTACCCAGGAAAAGCATAAAGCCTTCTGCGGGCCAATATCTTTAATAAAAAAGCGGAGTCATCTATTGAATGAACATAAAAAAAGCGGGCCGTCTGGCCGCAGTGATCTTTTTGTTTGTATGTTCTTTTTATGCCGGTACAATTGCCGCTGCGCTCCACAAAGACAGCCCCTTTCCCCCTTCTGTCACAGCCTCGGCTGACAGTAACTGGGGGCTTAGCTTCCAAACCGAGGGAAAGCCTCCCGTGGCAAACGCTTCTGCCGATGAATTAAAACAATACAATGCCTGCTATGCAGATATGACCGATGAAAAGATCATCTATCTGACGTTTGATGCCGGATATGAAAACGGCAATACCGAAAAGATCTTAGACGCACTCAAAAAGCATTCCGTCCCGGCTGCATTTTTTATTGTGGGAAATTATCTGGAGAGCAGCCCGGAGTTAGTAAAACGAATGCTTCGCGAAGGACATATCGTCGCAAATCATACTTATCATCACCCGGACATGTCAAAGATTGCTTCGGTTGATGCCTTTCAAAAAGAGCTGTCTGATCTGGAAACACGCTTTCATGAGCTTACCGGAGAGACCATGCCAAAGTATTACCGCCCTCCTCAGGGAAAATACAGCACAGAGAATCTGCGGATGGCTAAGGAGCTGGGGTATCGCACCTATTTCTGGAGTCTCGCGTATGTGGACTGGTATCAGGATAAGCAGCCGACCCGAGAGGAGGCCTTTAAAAAGCTGCTGGGGAGGATCCATCCCGGGGCCATCGTTCTCCTCCACAGCACCTCCTCCACAAATGCGGAGATCCTCGATGAATTGCTGACCTCTTGGGAGGATATGGGGTATCGTTTCGGTTCTGTCAGCGATCTCCCACGATAGGAAACTCAACTCCCGCTAAGATAAATCTGCTGTTGCTCACCGCCTGTTATCTAAAAGGGAGAGTCTTCTCGACTGAGATAAACATCTTCCACTTTAAGAAGCTGTCCCACTACCCGGAATTTTACCTCATAGCCTCCAAATTCCATCCCGTAAACACGATCGGGATCCTCCTGATAGGACGGTCTAGGATCATGGGAAAGAACCGCCCTTAACGCTTCCTGTTTTTCCGGCCGCACTACAGAAAGGAGCTTTTCCGGGATATCAACGTCAAGATGATATTCTCTGGTAATATCCGTAAATCCTCCTGAAGCATCAGGATGGCTGTCCGCAAAATTGATGTACGGTTTAATGTCAAAGATCGGGGTCTGATCCATCAGATCAGCCCCTGACACGTGAAGTATTGGCCCCCTTTCCGTGTGAAGCTCCACGGAATCAAGCTTCACACAGGAAAGACCGATGGGATTCGGCCGGAACGGAGATCTGGTAGCAAAGACC
>USQV01000057.1 GCA_900556965.1 uncultured Clostridium sp. | reverse complement strand
CTCCTCCGACTCTGGCATTCATATACATCATAAGGAACATGATGACGACTGCGGAAAGTCCGATCGGAAGGATCACACTAAGCAGGAAATTTTCCTGTGGCACATCCTCGATCACAAAGCTTATATTGTGCTCACTTAAGAGCTTCTGGGTCTCGATCACATCGGAAACCGCGACCTCATTTCGATCTCCATTCTTCAGATAAAGCTCCACCAGACCGGTAGGAGTCTGGGGATTCTGCCTTATCTGCGCGTTCACGATGGTTCCGTTTTCCACTGCCATCATAAACTGCTGATATGTCATTTCTTCGCTGAACAGGCCGCCCTTTTGTGTCAGGGATGACGCAAAAAGAATCAGTGCCATCACAAGCACCACAAGACCCAAACCGCGAAATTGCTGATTTTGTTTCAACTGGCTGCCTCCTTATTACAGTTCTACTACTCCGATATACGGAAGATTGCGGTACTTCTGGTCATAGTCCAGACCGTAACCGACAACAAATTCGTCCGGAATCGTAAAGCACACATAATCAACCTTAACCTGCTTCTTGACACGGCGCTCCGGCTTGTCGAGCAGAGTGCAAAGATGGATGGATGCCGGATTTCTCTGTTTTAAGATCTCGATCAGATAAGCAAGAGTCCTTCCGGAGTCGATAATGTCCTCAACGATCAGCACGTCCTTTCCCTCGATGGAGTTGTCCAGATCCTTGATGATCCGCACCACACCGGAGGATTCTGTGCCGCCGCCGTAGCTGGATACCGACATGAAATCCATGGATACCGGAACCGTCAGTCTCTTTGCCAGCTCACAGGTGAAAAATACACCGCCCTTTAAAATACAGATCAGATGAACCTGCTTACCTGCATAATCGCGGTTGATCATCTCTGCTACTTCGCAGATCCTTTTTTCTACTTCTTCTTCCTTTAATAATACACGAACTGCCTCAGCCATTTTCTTCTCCTTTGCAGATGCTCACTTCCAATACATTGACTGTATCTTCCGTTATTTTATAATATTCACTGATGCGGTATCCGATCACCCACAGCACATGGCTTCCCTCCGTCAGAAGGGGAATATCGGCCCGGTCTGATTCCGGTATTTTTTCGTCAATGAAAAATCGCTTTAAAAGCTTCTTTTTTCCGTTCCCGATCAGGAAATAGTCGCCATTTTCCCTGCCTCTGATAGATAACGCACCCCTAATTCTATCATAGTCAAACCATTTCGTATACTGGTTTTTCGGAATTTCCATGTCTTTTTTCCATGGAAACAGCCGGGTTTTTACTGTAATTTTATCCAACGCCTTTGCTTTGATCTCGGAAAGCGCCGGCAGGAGCTCTAAAAATTCATACCCGCGTCTTGCCTTCAGTCCTCCCGTAAGATATGCCTCCGTTCCCTTTCCCGGGCCCTTAAGGGAGCAGACCGCCTCCACATGCCGTGCAGACAGGTCTTTTTTATTTCCGGCCGCTGCCGCCATTGCCCTTACAATATATTTTTTCAGCACCTCCGGCTGGCGGTCAAATACCTCTGTCCGTATTCCGGTTTTTGGCCCTTCTGAAAGAAGCATATCTGCCTGATGGGCAAAATATTCGTCTGCCTCAGAGGCCAAAAGCGCCATGTTTAAGATATGCTCCCCCGCCTCCTCGTTGATATTGGACTGTATCCACGGCAGCAGCTCATTCCGTATTTTGTTTCTGGCGTAATGGTTTTCTCCGTTTGTGGAATCCTCACACCAGGAGATCTCCTTTTCCTTAAGATATCCGATGATCTCTTTCCGGGACAGGCACAAAAGCGGACGCACGATATTTTCCCGGATCGGACGAATCCCGGACAGCCCGCGAAGCCCGCTGCCCCTAAACAGGTTTAACAGGACTGTTTCTGCATTGTCATCCCTGTGGTGGGCGACGGCGATCCTGTTAAAGGAAAGCTTCTCTGCCGTCCTCTCCAGATGAAGATAGCGCAGCTTCCTTCCGGCCTCCTCCTCCGAGAGCTTATTGTCCCGGGCATATTCCGCGACCTTCTCACAGGCCGAATAAAACGGAACCTCCAGATCGCAGCACAGCCTCTCCGTATAGGCCTCATCCCGATCTGCCTCCGCCCCTCTCAAGCCGTGATTCAGATGGAAGGCCGCCAGACGGATCCCCAGCTCCTCCTTCAATTCATTTAAAACAAGAAGAAGGCAGACAGAATCAGCCCCGCCGGAAACCGCAGCGAGAACGCCATCCCCCTCCTCAAGCATTTTGTTTTCCCTTATAAATTCTTTTACCCGACGCTTTACCTCAAAGCTGTCCACCATATCATCTCCCGTAAATTCCTCCGACCAGAACGGTCATATCATCCTTAGGGCCTTCGTCCAGTGACAGGGCAAAGGTCATAATAAGCTCTGCGGTTTCCTGCGGGCCTGTCTGCGGCAGACCTGAAAGGAAATCCCGGAACACCTCCTCCTTTTCCTCACCGGGCATGGCATCTAATATCCCGTCGCTCACCATAATGATCCGATCTCCGTCCCACAGCTTTCTCGACAGCAGCACCGGTTCGACCGGATTCAGGACGCCGGCCGGAACCTGCCCCGATTCCAAAACCTCGACCTCGTCACGGCGTAACAGGAAGGAAGCACAGGCCCCCAGCTTCATTAATTCAGCCGTTCCCGAATAAAGATCCACAAGGCAGAGGTCAAAGGTGGCCGGCCGCTCATTCTGTCCGTTCAGCAAAAGCACCGTGTTCACCAGCTTCAGCGACGATCGGGGCGAAAAGCCGGTTCCTAAAAGCTGCTCTGTTAATTCGATCACCTTTTCGCTGTCCTCATTGGCCATTCTTCCGCTCCCCATCCCATCTGACAAGCTCATAATGGCCTGTCCCGGCAGTCCGGCTTTAAATGTATAGCTATCACCGGAGATCTCCTCTCCCTCTCTTGCAACGCGGGAAAAGCCAAACAGCATCCGGTACTTTCCATTTTCCACAAAGCGGAAGGGTGCCTCATTTCTGGTTATGATCCATTTTCCGTCCCGGGCCGGGCTCCAGCTGCTCTTTAAGGTCTTTCCGATCACATCGGAGGCATCTCTGACTGTCATGCACCGCCCGTTTGTCATCCGGGCCGTTATAAATAGCTCCCGCCTCTGTTCCTCATATTGCAGGATCAGCAGATTTTCCACGGCGATCCTTCTCCTGCGAAGCGCTGCCCGGAGCTCCTCTTCCCACTTTGACGTCACATCGGCTGCCTGCTCCATCCGGGCGGAGAACTCATCCAGAATACCGGCGATGTCCTGAAACTGCAGCATAACTACATCACAGCTTTCCAGAAACCGGTTCTTCCATGTCAGGTTCATTGTCGCCCGACCCAGATTCCGGTTGAGCTGCCCCAGATAGTCTGTCTTTTTCCGGCATGTTTCCAAAAAACGTCTGGGCATATCCTCGTAGTCCACGCAGCCCTTTTTCTCAAAGGTACGCAGCAGATAATAAAGGAAATAGCTTTCCTCCTCCGGCTCCTGTCTGCATTCTTTTCTAATCCCGCAGCTTCCGCATTCCCCGCAGACCATTGCCGATGCCGCCTCCAGGGCGGCTATCCCGTCTTCCCTTGTCAGTCCCGGCTCACCCTTGAGCTTTCCAAAGGTCTTTGCAAGCCCGTTCAGGGACTCCGCCATATCTCTGATCCTTTTTGCCGTGTAAATGTTGATATCCGTGATGTCTTTATGTACCATCCGCTTTTTTAGCACAAAAAATCCCTCCTAACCTGCGTACCATATTATAAACAGATCAGAGGGAAATATTTGTCGGATCTTAACGCTCCGCTAAAAAAACATAACGACATTTTCTATCGGTTTTCTTCTGCTTTAAACAATATCTCGTCTTTTTTGACCAGACCCAGCTTTTCTTTTGCGATCTTTTCCACATACTGCTTTGTCTGAACATAGACGCGGTACTCCTCCAGCTGCTCGGAGCGGGCCTGTTCCTTTAAAAGTGTTTTATTCAGGCTTGCTTCACGGGCCTGATATTCGAGATCCTTTTCCCGGAGGGACGATGCACTGACATTAATGACCACAGCAAGGCTCAGCACTACAGCAATAATGCCTGCCAGTGCCAACTGGTTTCCAAGTCTGTTTCTATTTTGTCTTTTTCTTGCCCTGTTTGTATTTTTCATCATCGATTCCCACTTTCCGGATTTTTCCCGTGTCTTATTTTCATTTTAATCCATATCTTCCACTTTTTCAAGCTATAAAGACGATCAAATAGCTTCCTGCTCACAAATCTGTCATAAAGAAACATACCGAAAAAGGTGCTGATGATCACATAACCTCTTAGGATACCGCTGTTTGCATAAAATAAAAGGGAAAAGGTCATGATTGCACAATAGATCCAGAAGCCCAGATCCTCCAGCCCGCGCCACAGATCACTGTGGGGCACAAAAAAACGGAAAAGCCGCAGAAGATCATAGCTTCCCATCAACACCAGTCCCAGCACAAAGCTTATACCGGCCAGCCGGGCTTCCTGCTGTATGTAAAGACTCATATCTCCCTCCTACTTAAAAAGCCGGGATAATAAGGACTGACCGGCCTTTCTGTAGCTTTCATTGGCAGAGTAGACCAGACTGTCTGTCCGCCCCTCAATATCGATCTCTCCCTTGTCCAATGTGAGCCTGCTTACATGGAGATCTTTTCCTTTTATGGTAAGAAGTCCCATGTCCGTATCCAGTATGATCGTGGTTTCATCAAAAGAGATCACATCTAAAATTCCGGTGAGATTTCCTTTTTCTCTGTTATGCAGTATGACCTGATGGGAAAGTCCCAGCTTTTCTTCCATGAAAAAAACCTCCTGATATACTTTATATCCAGTATATTAAGAGGTTTCCGGATTTATTCCTTTATGGAGCTGCATTTCTGAACAGAACTCGCTTCATCTTAAATATATTCAAACATTTCCTTTGCGTCTTCCTTGCGGATCGTTTCCTGAACGCTTGTCACACGCACCTTGACAGATTTATTGCCGAAGGCGATCTCTATTACATCCCCGGCTTTTACCTCGGCGCTGGCTCTTGCCACCTTATCGTTAAGCATTACGCGGCCGCTGTCACAGGCTTCATTCGCTACCGTTCTTCTTTTAATGATCCGGGATACCTTCAGATATTTATCCAGCCGCATATCATATTCTCCCTTACATTTCCCTTATATAGATAAATTCCCCCTGCAATACGAAACGCATTTTAGGAGGAATCCGCGTGAATTATGCATTAACCTGGTCTCTGAGGGCCTTTCCTGCTTTGAACTTAGGAGATTTGGATGCAGCGATCGGCATCTTCTCGCCTGTCTTCGGGTTTCTTCCCTCTCTTGCTGCTCTCTCGGAAACCTCGAAGGTACCGAAGCCTACAACCTGGATCTTTTCTCCCTTTACTAATTCTTCTGCTACTACATCAGTAAAAGCCTTAATAGCCTTTTCTGCATCTTTCTTGGAAAGCTCGGCCTTTTCTGCAACTGCCGCAATTAACTCTGTCTTGTTCATTGAAATTTCCTCCTAATAATTGACTTACGCATCGCCGGATCCGTATCTGACGGAATACATGCGTTATACCCTTACATTTATATATGCTTCTGCTTTTTTTGTCAAGGATTTTCTAGGGTGTGGAGCTCCATCGTATGGAGCTCCATCGGAATTTCCCATAAAGTCAGAAAGACGGCAGCTCTTTCGTGCCGCCGTCTGCTTTCCGATACTTTTCCGATACTTTGTCAAACCGTTTTTTAGCTTAATTCGATCTTTGCTGCTTCTTCCGGCTTGAAATCATTCTCCAGATCATAGATATTGTGACCTGTGGAATCGCCAAGAACACGTCCCTCAAGAGAATAGCAGCGAATAAAACGTGTATCGCTGACGCTGGACCAGTGCTCAACATCCCATGTCAGATATCCCATATCGTCGGACTTCTTTTCTTTCAGGTACAGATCTACCTGACGGCCATCCTTCATGATCTTAATCAGCTCTTTATAGTCGTTGATCTCGATCTCCTCTTTTTTTACAGTATCATAGATTTTCATTAGAATCCCCTCCCTGTGTATTTAAATCTTATATATCAGATATATTATATCGTTCCCTACACTAAAACACAAGAGGGCAAGTCAGTTTTCTTCGCTGATCTTTTCGCGGTCTTTCCGGAGTCTTTTCGTGGCCTTTTCGCAGCCTTTTCGCAGCTTACTTCCCGGATTTCCTCTCCAGAGCTTTTATTTCCTCCCATGACAATGCTTTTTTCCCATCCTCGCCGCCGAATACCCGCGGATGGCGCCGCACCATCTTGCGGCAGATCCCGTCCACCACATCATCGATGCCGAATTCTCCCTTTTCCTTTTCGATCTCACTGTGTATCATGATCTGATACAGGACATCTCCCAGCTCCTCACAGAGATTTTCGGCGTCTTTATTGTCAATGGCTTCCAGCACTTCCGCACATTCCTCTACGAGATAACGCTTCATAGATTCATGGGTCTGTACCCTGTCCCACGGGCACCCGTCTTCTGCACGCAGCTTCTTTACGATCTCTTTTAAATCTTCAAAGGTATACATGCTTTTTCCTCCATCCGCTCTTTTGTCCAGTATACCAGAAAAGCTGCTAAAACGCTACGTCTGTTCTTTCCTTTGGCTCAGCCTTTGACTCAACTATTTTACCGAATCAAGTAAGTCCCCTGCTTCAATTGCGAAAAGCAATAAGCAGTGGGTGG
>USQV01000056.1 GCA_900556965.1 uncultured Clostridium sp. | reverse complement strand
GATATCAGGTAGAGGAGTGCTTACGAGGGGGAGGAATATACAAATGGAAGCTATCACAAAGAGTCCGTTAGAGATCGATAGGGAAAAGATTAAAAGAACGTTATTAAATCCGTTAAAGTGTGATTCAATGGAATCCTATGTGAACAAAGAAGAACCGCGTTACAGGCCGGACGGACCGTTCCAGAGAGACTATGCCCGGATCATGTATTCCTCATCATTCAGAAGACTGCAGGGGAAAATGCAGCTTTTAGGGATCAAAAATGACCAGTTCTTCCGAAACAGATTGACCCACAGCCTTGAGGTGGCACAGATTGCCCGTTCGATCGCAGGTACGATACAATACGATGCCGGAGAGAGCTATATTGTTGAAGCCGGAGCTCTGGCTCATGATTTGGGTAATCCACCCTTCGGACATGCCGGGGAGAGGGTTTTACATGAGCTGTTTGCCGATGTCGGAGGCTTTGAGGGAAATGCACAGACACTTCGTATCCTGACAAAGCTGGAAAAAAAGCGCCCGGATTTTCAGGGACTGAACCTGACCTACAGAACCATGCTTTCTGTCGTGAAATATTTTCGTACCTTTGATGCCGAGCTTTATAAAGAAGAAAGCAGGCAGGGAAAAGAACACAAAAAACAGAAGTTTATTTATCAGGACGACTATGATCTGCTTTGCAGCTTTATAAAGGAAAAAGAAATAAGAGTGAGGACGCTGGATGTTCAGATCGTAGATATAGCAGATGAGATCGCGTATGCCGCACATGATCTCGAGGATGGTCTGCGCGTAAAGGCTTATACGATAGATGAGATCCTCCATGATTATAATGCAACCTACGGGAACAGTGACTCATACCAAAAGCTGGAGGAGCTGGTGAGAACGGCCAGAGAAAAGGCCGGCTACGGGAAAAATAAGATCGATTCCACGCAGTATTCCAAGCTGTTTAGGCAGGAGCTGGCCTCCAGCCTGATCAATCTGGCTTTAAATGATATCGGTCTTGTTGATGTGAGTGATAAAATGAAGGAAAAGACAGGAACCCTGCAGTTGCAGGAGTTGGGCTTTTTGCACTATAAAGAGCTGATCCATGGTTTAAAGGATATCGTGTTCAGATGTATCAACCACAATGATGAGGTATATCATTATGAACAGGAGGGCCGAAAGGTCATCTGTTTCTTAAAGGAGCTTTACTCGGGAGACCGTATGTATCTTCCTCCGGAATACAGAGCGAAGGAGCTGATAAAGCAGTATGACAACCTTGCAGGTCGGGATGAAGGAGAGCTTCAGCAGCGCCTGATCTGTGACTATATCGCCGGAATGATGGATTCCTATGCGATTGCCGTGTATGAAAAATTTTCCGGACAAAAATTTAATGCATGATCATGGAGACTCGAATGAATAAACTGATGGGATTTTATGAATTAAAAAACATGCGCCTTCCCTCGATTCCATGGAGAGAATATACAGGAAATGAGTTCATGGACGGCAATTATCTGTGGACGATCCGCAGTGCCGTGTTTGCGGGAGATGACCTTAATCTTCCGCGTCTGGTGGGCGCAGACAGCAGCACGGCAAAGGATTTTGCGGACAGGCTTTCGCATGAGCTTGGGAATAAGGGGATCGTTATTTACTATCCCTATTTTCTTGCCAACAAAAGCGGGACATTGAATATTTATGCAGACGAGATCGTGATCGAGGCGGTAAATAAAGACCTGTGGAACCTGGTCACCTATATGGACCGCGAGGTAACGATCCGCATCAAAGGAGATGTCGAGCTTATAGACGGAAATGGCCATTTTCTCTCGACCCCAGAAAAGAAGGAGCTTTTGAGACATGTAAATGAGATTAGGAGGCTGTTTCGCGACGATATGCTCGAAGGCAGAGGGGTATTGCTGGAATGGAGCTTTGCCCAAAACTGTGATGCCAATAAGGAACCGTCAGGGGATGAGTACCTGATTTTCTATGAGGCAAGGACTGTTTAACCGAAGCGGATTGCGAATATCCGCTTGACCAAGTATGCGACCTCAACATTATGTGTACGAATAGACCATACAGAGAAAGGAAGCCTTTAAATGGGAATGGGAGAGGAAGAAAGGCGCCTTCGCCGGGAAATGCGGCGAATGGAAAGAAGACGACAGGAAAAAATAAGAAGGAATCTGTTTTTAGCGCTGCTGGGAGTGTCTATCCTTATTATTCTGGCTGCTGTGGCAGTCCTTATAAAGATGACAGTGGGAAAAGGAACGGTTGATCCGGGAAAGGTGGAAATGCCGGAATATGTAAAGGCTGCTTATCTGACCCCCAATCCATATTCGAGGCCGCAGAAGCCATTGGAAAAGGTTAACGGGATCGTCGTGCATTATGTGGCGAATCCCTGCAGCACAGCGCGGGAGAACAGAAACTATTTTGAATCTCTAAAGGATCAGAGCGGAAGCAATACCACTTCGGTCAGCAGCCATTTTGTCATCGGTCTGGAGGGAGAGGTGGTGCAGTGCATCCCGCTGAATGAGGTTGCATACGCCTCCAACAACCGAAACAGCGATACGATCTCCATCGAATGCTGCCATCCGGATGAGACCGGAGAGTTTTATGACAGTACATACCAGTCCCTTGTAGAGCTCTGTGCGTATCTTTGTGTGGAATTTCGCCTGAAGCCGGAGGATGTGATCCGCCATTACGATGTGACAGGAAAGATCTGCCCTAAATATTTTGTGGATCATGAAGATAAATGGGAGCAGTTCCACAAAGAGGTGAAGACTGCCATGAAGAAGCTTAAGTAAAAGAAAAAAAATAAAGAAAAGCAACAAAATCAGCAGTTCTTTTTCATGATATTTACCTATTATTTACAAATATTTCAAATACAATTGAAAAAGAATGGATCCCTATGATATGATAACGTAGACGGATCTTGACTATAACATGGGGGATAAATTTTATGAACATCGATATGCTATCGAGTATTTTTACGTTTCTCGGAGGACTGGGAATGTTCCTTTACGGAATGAGTATAATGGGAGACGGAATGCAGAAATCTGCGGGAGGTCGGATGAATAACTTCCTGCGGATGGTGACAAATAACCGTATACTGGCAGTTGCTCTGGGTGCCCTGATTACGGCGATCCTGCACAGCAGTGGTGCTACAACGGTTATGGTCGTTGGATTTGTAAATGCCGGGATATTAGATCTGACTCAGGCGGTCGGAGTTATCATGGGTGCCAATATCGGTACGACGATCACGGCATGGATGGTGTCCCTAAATGAGCTGGGAGATGCGATGAAGGTATTGCAGCCTTCATTTTTTGCGCCTCTGTTCGTAGGTATCGGTGCCTTTGGGCTCATGTTTTCTAAAAAGAAAAAAGACAGTCTGGTAGGAGAAATCTGTATCGGTATCGGATTTCTCTTTGTGGGTCTGACATTTATGTCCAGCTCTGTCGCACCATATACAGACGCCCCGATCTTTTCAAAAGCCTTTGCCGTACTCGGCGGAAATCCGATCCTTGGTGTTATGGTAGGAGCGCTCGTAACTGCGCTGATCCAAAGCTCCACGGCGTCCGTCGGTATCCTGCAGACACTGGCAATGAGCGGTGTTGTCAATGCCAGTGCAGCTATTTATATTACTCTGGGACAGAATATCGGTTCCTGTCTTACTGCGATGCTCTCAAGTACCGGTGCCAGCCGTAATGCAAAAAGAGCTTCCGTGATCCATCTGACCTTCAATATGATCGGAGCGATTATATTCGGTGTCGGTATGTATGTGATCTCTATTATCAATCCGGCGATCGCGAACAGCAGTATTGATTCCCTCGGAATTTCCACATTCCATACGTTTTTTAACCTGACCAATACGATCCTTCTTTTCCCGTTTGCAAAACAGCTGGTGGCTTTCTCCGGTCTTATCGTAAAGGAGAGTGCAGCAGATATTGCAGCGGAGGAGGAGCAGGCGCAAAAGCAGCCTGACAGACCGCAGCTGGATAAGCGTATTTTCCAGTCTCCGCCTCTTGCCCTTGAGATCGGCGTTATGGAAGTAGTCCACATGGGCAATATGGCACGCAGCAATCTGAAGCTGGCAATTGAGGTACTTCTGTCCGGAAATATAGAAAACGCGGAAAAAGTTCAGAAGAACGAAAGCGCGATCGATGCGATGAACAAGAAACTGACCGAATACCTGATCCAGGTCAATAATCTGTCTCTCAACGAGAAGCAGAAGCGTCTCGTCAGCGATCTGTTCTACAGCATCAGTGATCTGGAGCGTGTCGGCGACCACGCGGAAAACCTTCTGGAGGCGGCTCAATATATGCATGAGCATGATCTGGAATTTTCTGAGACCGGTCTGGATGACCTTCGCCACATTGCGACAGTCACTCTCGATGCCGTGACGTATGCGGTATCCAGCAGAAGGGACAAGAGTATGGATGATGTCCGTATGGTAAGCAAGCTGGAGGATGAGGTTGACAGCCTTGAGGAGGAGATGCGTGACAAGCATATCGAGCGTCTCTCTCAGCAGGTATGTAATCCGTCTGCCGGTGTGGTCTTCCTTGACATCCTGAGCAATCTGGAGCGTATCTCCGACCATGCGTATAACGTGGCAGGATACGTAAAGGACGAGATGTAGGGCGCGTTTATACAAAAACAATTGTCAATTTTATGACATTTCCGGATCAGATTTCAGGGAGGGGGGATTTCTGGGAATAGTGCTAGAAATACAACTGAGATCAAATAAAAACAGAAAAAATACCAACAAACAAAGAAAAAAATCAGACAAAAAGCTAAATATTACTACCAATACGCACAAAAAATCTGCTTAAAAAAATAGGACAGAACGGCCAAAATGTAAAGGGCTCAAAACTTTGTAAAAAAAACTTTGTTTTTTTAAAAAAAAGGCTTGCTATTTCTGAAAGAATTAGGTACAATACACACAAGGTTGATTAATATTTAACAATCATATAAACTAAGTTATAGAATCTAAGTCTTTTAGGAGGAATGAAAAATGGCAGTTAGAGTTGCAATTAATGGTTTTGGACGTATCGGTCGTCTTGCTTTTAGACAGATGTTTGGTGCAGAAGGATTCGAGATCGTAGCAATCAACGATTTAACATCCCCGGATATGCTGGCACACCTGTTAAAATATGATTCCACTCAGGGCAGATATGCACTTGCAGATAAAGTTACCAGCAGCGAAGATTCCATCACTGTTGACGGAAAAGAGATCAAGATCTACGCAAAGGCAAATGCAGCAGAGCTTCCGTGGGGCGAGATCGGTGTTGACGTTGTTCTTGAGTGTACCGGTTTCTACACATCCAAGGCAAAAGCACAGGCTCATATTGATGCAGGTGCTAAGTACGTTATTATTTCTGCTCCGGCAGGAAATGATCTCCCGACAATTGTTTATAATGTAAACCATGAGATCTTAAGCAAGGATGATCATATCATTTCCGCTGCATCCTGCACAACAAACTGCCTTGCTCCGATGGCAAAGGCACTGAACGATGCATTCCCGATCCAGACCGGTATTATGTGTACGATCCATGCATACACCGGCGACCAGATGACTCTGGACGGACCGCAGAGAAAGGGCGATAAGAGAAGAAGCCGTGCAGCTGCTATCAATATCGTTCCGAACAGCACCGGCGCTGCAAAGGCAATCGGCCTTGTAATTCCGGAGCTGAGCGGTAAGCTTATCGGATCCGCACAGCGTGTTCCTACTCCTACAGGCTCCACAACAATTTTAACTGCCGTAGTTAAGGGACAGCCGACCAAGGAATCCATCAACGCTGCGATGAAGGCTGCTTCTAATGAGTCCTTCGGCTACAACACAGATGAGATCGTATCCAGTGATATCGTTGGAATGAGATACGGCTCCCTGTTTGATGCAACTCAGACAATGGTTCTTCCGATTGATGAGAATACAGCAGAGGTTCAGGTCGTATCTTGGTATGATAATGAGAATTCTTACACAAGCCAGATGGTTCGCACCATTAAGCATTTCGGAAAGCTGTTAAACGCTTAATTTAGCCGTAGAAAACAGGCTCAGTAAGGGTCCGGTCTGATGAGGGCCGGATCCTTTTTTGCTCTATGTAATAGGAAACTTTGCAGACAGCTAACCGGATGAAGTGAAAGTAAAGAAATAAGGAGGTATCTTAACATGTCTTTAAACAAAAAAACTGTGGATGATATCAATGTAAAAGGAAAAAGAGTTTTAGTTCGTTGTGATTTCAATGTGCCGCTCAAAAATGGCCAGATTACGGATGAGACTCGTATCGTTGCAGCTCTCCCGACGATCAAAAAACTGATCAATGACGGCGGAAGGGTTATTCTCTGCTCTCATCTCGGCAAGGTGAAAAACGGCCCCAACGAGGGAGAATCTCTTGCTCCGGTTGCAAAGAGCCTTTCTGAAAAGCTCGGCAAGGAAGTTGTTTTTGTATCTGACTATAATGTAACAGGCGAAGCTGCTACAAAGGCAGTCAATGCAATGAAGGATGGAGATGTGATCCTTCTTCAGAACACACGCTTCCGTGGAGCAGAGGAGACAAAGAACGGCGAAGAGTTCAGCAAAGAGTTAGCTGATCTTGCAGACGATTATGTATGTGATGCATTCGGTTCTTCCCACAGAGCACATGCTTCTGTTGCAGGTGTTACCAAATTCATCTCTGCAAAAGGTGGCTCTAACGTAGTTGGTTACTTAATGCAGAAAGAGATCGATTTCCTTGGAAATGCAGTAGAGAATCCGGAAAGAC
>USQV01000055.1 GCA_900556965.1 uncultured Clostridium sp. | reverse complement strand
TCCATAACTTAGAGACCACCATCAAGGAGCCCTTTGCCAGCAGTCCGGCTGTATTAGAAGCCATCGAGAGAAACCACAAGAGGCTGCAGGTCGCAATGACTAAGCTGTATCCGGGAAATCTGGTATTGTCCCTTTCCTCCGGCGTGATGCATCATCGGCTGGTGGATCGGATCACGGCCCTGAACGAGGTTCCGCGGGAGCCGGTAACACCAAGACGGCTGGGTGACAATATGTGCGTTCCCTTCGGAAAGATCCTGAGAGGCAAGGTGATCCCCAACACGGTGACAAAAACGCTCCATACGGATAGGGTCTACGAGCCCGATCTGAACAGCTATTCCATCGAGCCGTTCCCTTACTATTCGCCGTTAGAAAGCCAGATCAGGACGATACGCTCCTTTGACCGTCCGGTCATCCTTGTCGATGACCTCGTACACAAGGCAGACCGTCTTCAGGCTCTGGCTCCGCGTCTTAGGGCAGACGGGATCACGGTAAAAAAAGTAGTCGTGGGCGTCATCTCCGGTTACGGCAGAGACCTGATGCAGATGTTCCATCTTCCGGTGGAAAGCATTTATTCCATGCCTAATCTTAGACAGTGGTTCGTGGAATCTACTCTTTATCCCTTTATCGGAGGAGATACAGTCCGCAGGAGCGAGATGAAGGTGGCAGGACTCCAGCCATCGATAAATATGATCCTGCCTTATGCAAATCCCCGGCTCCCCGGCTGCAGCAGAGAGGCACTTTATGAATTTTCCGTCTGCTGCCTCGAAAACTCCCGGGATATCCTGCAGGTGCTGGAGGCGGAATACAGAAAGCAATTTGCGAAAAACCTTACACTTTCCCGCCTCTCCGAGGCCGTCATCCTGCCCTTGTGTCCGGATAAAGGAAGCTGTATGGAATATGATGAGAACCTTGCCGCATCGGTATATCTGGAAAATGATCTGGAGATGCTGGGGAGGATGAAGAACTTTATGGTATAACACAACAAGAGAGATTCGGAGGAAATGCGTATGTTGACCTATTATGAGATCCAAGGAAAGCTCTGCTTTTCCATGGAAGACCTGCCCTATAAAAAAATCGAGGAGCCGACGCATGCCGATGCGATCAACTGGCTGTTTAAGCGGGAACCGGGAAGCTGCCGTGCGTCCTTCTGCGTGAATGATAAGAGCTTACTGTATGTGAAGAAAGAAAATGTCGGATGGCTGAATAAAAACTGGCTCGAGGGAAACCGTGCGGGAGACTTTACGGATACGGCTGTCAACGGTAAGACCCGGGAAGCGGAGCTGCCGTCTTGGCTCGAGGCCCTTATTGCCGCCGGAAAAGTGCGGGCGGTAAACGCCTCTCATCCCCGCTTTGAAGAAATCTTATGCCGGGAAGAAAAGAAAGGAAAAAAGCGCGTCCATGTGCTGGCGATCGGTGACGTGGGCAGTATGCTCCTTACCGGGCTTCATCTGCTGGGGGGAGATGTGATATCCAAGATCGGTATATGCGATATCTCCGAGCAGGTGACCGCCCGATGGGAGTTTGAGGAAAACCAGATTGCTTATCCGTGGGAGTATGATGCACTTCCGGAGGTTGAGGTCGTTACTCCGGAAAACCTGTTTGACTGTGATGTATTTGTATTTGTTGCCTCGAAGGGGATCCCGCCGGTGGGCTCCGGTGTAAAGGATGTCCGCATGTATCAGTTTGAAAATAATTCCAAGATCATCGGACATTATGCAAGACTTGCACGCGAAAAGCAGTTTAATGGGCTGTTCTGCGTCGTCTCCGATCCGGTGGATCCGCTGGCAAAAACGGCCTTCCTCGAGAGCAACCGAAACGAATCCGGTCAGCTCGATTACATGGGCCTCCTTCCGGAGCAGATACAGGGCTTTGGACTGGGCGTCATGAATGCCCGGGCGGCTTACTACGCGAAAAGAGATGACCGGTTTAAGCAGTTTTTGACGGAAGGCCGTTCATTTGGGCCCCACGGACAGGATCTGGTTATTGCAGACTCCATTGAAAATTATAATGACGCGCTGTCAAGAGAGCTTACCGAGCTTACGGTCACAGCGAATTTAAAGATGCGCGCCATCGGATATAAGCCCTTTGTGGCCCCGGCCTTCTCATCCGGAGCACTTTCGATCCTTTTAGCCCTTAGGGGACAGTGGCATTGCGGCTCTGTGTTTCTCGGCGGAATCTATATGGGAGCGAAGAACCGGTTTACAGAGCATGGACTGGAGACAGAAATACTGCCCCTTCCGGATGCGTTGTTTGAGCGGATCGTGATGGCAGCGGATAACCTGAAGGCGATAGGACAATGATGCCCGGATTGTGGGAGTGCAGAAGCTATCAGCGGCATTGGGGGAACCGAAGTGTATTGACTGACGGAAGGATGATTGCTGATGAGAGAGAATAAATTATATATTATCTATCCACAGAAGCAGGGGAAAAACAAGGAGCGGGAGCGGCTTGATATGGTTTTGTCCGAAGCCGTTAAAGGAATTTCTGCAGAACAGCTGGAGGACATGGAGCTTTTATGGGATGATCCGGATAAGGAACAGGGAACGGAACGCTTTTGTGGAAAACGACTTCTTTTTGTCGTCCCGCTGGGGAAAAACGGAGTAAATCGTGGGTATTATGAGGTTCTTTCATGGCTTCGATGCGGGAAAAAGGTGCTGAAGGATTCCGTGGCGGGGATGATCATTGATGCGGACAGCGAATTGTATACAAAGGCGGTGGCCAGAGAGCTGGCAGTCGCAGCCAATCAGGCCGGGTGTGCCTTTGTCGGTCGGCCGCTAGTAGAGGGAACGGCATCTCTTGACAATTTTATTATTCAGGCGGCAAACATGAATACAGACCGTATCGGCGCTTATATAAAAAGTGCATGTATCCTGGCAGAGCAGGTGCTTCATTTCTCATGGGAAGGAAAAACACATCCGCACCTTCTTGTGCTTCATGCATCGAACCACAAGACCTCTAACACCTTGGCGATCTGGGGGGCATTAAAGAAAAAGCTGGAAGGGATCGAGATCAAAGAGATCAATCTGAGGAACGGGACACTGGAGGACTGCTCCGGGTGTCCCTACCGGATGTGCCTGCATTTTGGAGAGCGCGGACAATGCTTTTACGGAGGAACCATAGTGGAATCGGTCTACCCGGCAGTAAAATGGGCGGACGGAATCCTGTTGCTGTGTCCGAATTACAATGATGCACTCTCCGCCAATATGACTGCATTTATAAACCGCCTTACCGCACTCTTTCGGACTGTGCGATTTTATGATAAGGCCCTGTTCGGGATCGTTGTTTCCGGATATTCCGGCAGCGACCTGTTAGCCGGGCAGCTGGTCACTGCCTTAAATATGAATAAGACCTTCTATCTTCCGGGACAATTCTGCATGCTGGAAACGGCAAACTCTCCCGGCTCCGCCATGCATTCCCCGGGGATTGAGGAACGGATCGATGCATTCAGCCGATCCATACGAAAAACATTGATAAATACCGTTTTTTTAACTGATGATGGAGCAAAGGAGCACACCGACAGCGGTGGGAAGTAAAAATGCAGCCACTGTCCATTTCAGGCTTCCGGTTTCCTTTCTTATCGTAAGGCATGTGGTAGAGCAGGGCCAGTGAAAGAGCGTAAAGACTGACATGCAGATAACTGTCCGTAAAGTCCAGCCATGGGCGGCAAGAAGCGAAGACAATCCCGACATATCGTCCATGGGAACCAGGGCAGTATTCTGCAGGTATGCCATGAGAATGATCGGCAGCACGATCTCATTCGCAGGAAATGCAAGGATAAAGGCCATCAGTATTACACCATCCAGACCGATAAATCTGCCAAAGGGCTCCAGAAAGTCGGAGATAATGAGTAAGAGGCTGACATCGTTGATAGAGATATTTGCCAGCAGCCAGATAAGGAGACCGGCAGGAGCTGCAACGGAAACGGCCCGAAATAAAACAAAAAGCGTTCGGTCAAACACAGAACGGACGATGATCCGGCCGAGCTGGGGACGGCGGTAGGGCGGAAGCTCGAGAGTAAAAGACGAAGGAACGCCCTTTAACAGAGTGTGTGACAGCAGCCATGAGGCGGCAAAGGTCATAAAAACACCCAGCAGAAGAAAACCGGTCAGCAAAAGTGCCCGCAGAGCGGAGGAAAAGAACACCGAAGCCTCGATCGCAGCGGATTCGATCGTGGCGGCTTCGATCGCAGTAGGCTCAACCGTAGTGGCGGCCCCGATCGCAGAAGTGCCGACCATCAGCGAGATCATGGTCAGCAGCAGCGGAAACCGTCCGTTGCAGGGCACAAGACTGTTTGTAAGGATCGCGATCAAGCGTTCTCTGGGAGAGTCGATGATCCGGCAGCCGGTTACACCGGCGGCGTTACAGCCAAGTCCCATCGCCATGGTCAGACATTGCTTTCCGCAGGCATGACATCGCTGAAAAGCCCCATCCATATTAAAGGCAGCCCGGGGCAGATATCCAAGATCCTCCAACAGCGTAAAAAGCGGAAAAAAGATAGCCATAGGCGGCAGCATGACCGACACGATCCATGCGACGGCCCGATATACTCCAAATATGGACATGTTTATAAACCATGGTGCAGCTCCAAGAGAAGCCAAGCCGTCCGACAGCTGCTTTTCGATAGAAAAGAACACGCTCCACAAAAGCTCGGAGGGGTAATTTGCACCGACGATGGTAAGCCAGAAGATCCCCGTCAGCATCAGGCACATAAGAAGCATTCCGGTAAAGGGGCCGGTAAGGAGCCGGTCAAGGCGTTCCTCTCTTTTTCGATGATCCTTCCGGGTATAGGTGACAGAACGTCCGGACAGCTCGGCAGGGGAAAAGCCAGAGGGAAGCCGGGAACAGGAACAGCAGTGATAGACCGCACCGCACTGGTCAACGGAGCAGTCCTCATTACCGGTCATAGAGCAATCGCCGGAGCAGCCTGCGTTATCTGCCACAGAGCAATTACCACAGCAGTCAGCGTTACCAGACACAGAGCAATTGCCACAGTTATCCTCCGCACACAGCTTTGCTAGCGCCTCCCGGAGCTTTTGCACGCCCTTTTTTGTTCTTCCGCAGCAGGGAATGACAGGAATGCCAAGCTCCTGTTCCATAAGCGCTAGATCGATCTGTATGCCTTTTCTGGCGGCTTCATCCCATAGATTCATACAGAGAATAAACTGAGGAAGCTCCTCCGTCTTCCGATCCTTTACAATGTCAGTGACCTGTCGGAGAAGACAAAGACCGCGTTCCGGACAGGTGGAATCGCAGATCAGAAGGAGAAAGTCATACATTTCGTTTTCAACAAAGCGTTTTGTGGCGGCCTCCTCCTCGGAGCGGACATCAAAGGAATAGATTCCCGGAAGATCCACAACGGAAAAGTTAAGGGCAGAGGAATCCTTTTCGGGCGAAACGGAAAAGCTGCCAAAGGCACAGGAAACAGTGACGCCCGCCCAGTTCCCTGTATGCTGTCTTAAGCCGGTCAGCGTGTTAAAGACTGTGCTCTTTCCCACATTCGGGTTCCCGACAAGTGCAACACGCCGCACTGTGCTGTCGGCCCCACACCATCTACCTACACTACTCATCTTACCACCTCCCGGTCATCATCCGCCTTTTTTACCATGATCAGGCGGCTGTCTTCCTCCCGGATCGCGATCACCGAGCTCCGAACCAGATAAGCCGCAATATTTTTCTTCTTAAGAACACAGGAAATAACAGATCTTGGAACAAAACCCAGATCAAAGAGCCGCGCAGCCATAAGCCCCTCGTTGGCCAGACATACAACGGAAACGGTTTCTCCGGGCAATGTATTACTTAATGGAAATACCATGAGATCACTCACTCGCAGGTTGCTTATATATGAGATATGAGTGGGACGGGGAAAAGGTGACATTTTGGGCGAAATAAAGAAAAAGATTGTCGCAGACAGCGAAGTGTGCTACAATGCTGGAAAAAAGTTTGGCATGGCCGGGAGATAGCGCGGCCGCTTACTGCAAAACTGAGACAAAATTCCGTTAACAGGATCGAAGGGAGATGACAGCATGAAGGTATTATACGGAAGTACACGCGGAGGAGAGTCGGGGGTTACGGCCTCTCAGGCAATTCTTAGAGGATTGGCAAAGGACGGGGGACTGTTTATGCCGGATCAGATCCCGGCGTTAGATAATTCAATAGATGAGCTGGCGGATATGACATATCAGGAAACGGCGTATGCGGTGATGAAGCAGTTCCTTACAGACTTTACCGAGGAAGAATTAAAATACTGTATTTCCCATGCTTATGATGACAAATTTGACACAGAGGAGATCGCTCCGATCACAGAAGCGGACGGGATCTGCTTTCTGGAGCTATTCCATGGAAAGACCATTGCATTTAAGGATATGGCATTGTCGATCCTGCCGTATTTAATGACGGTATCGGCAAAAAAGAATCATGTAAAAAATGAGATCGTGATCCTGACCGCAACGTCCGGGGATACCGGAAAGGCGGCAATGGCAGGCTTTGCGGATGTTCCGGGCACACGGATCATCGTCTTTTATCCGAAAAACGGGGTCAGCCGTGTGCAGGAGCTGCAGATGCTTACGCAAAAGGGCGGCAATACCACGGTCGTAGGTATCGACGGAAACTTTGATGATGCCCAGTCGGGAGTAAAGAAAATATTTGAAGATAAGGAATTTGCAAAGGAGCTGGAGGAAAAAGGACTTCAGCTGTCCTCCGCGAACTCCATCAACATCGGGCGTCTCATCCCGCAGG
>USQV01000054.1 GCA_900556965.1 uncultured Clostridium sp. | reverse complement strand
CAGTCGGCCGCACTCCCCGGGCTGTCCTCATAAACAGAGTTGTGCCGAGCTCCGCTTCATATTGTAAAAGGAACTGGCTGAGGCTCGACTGGGCCATATACAGCTTTTCGGCTGCTTTTGAGATACTTCCTTCATCGGCGATAGTAACGATATATGTCATTTCCTTAAGATCCATGGCCCATCCTCCTGTTAAGCTATCGGTTTTATCGATATGTACTATTCAAAATTTTATACTTCTGCGATCACATAAATAGTATAAAATAAAAACAAAAAAAATCAATAGGAGGGGGAAAATGAGCAAGGTATCAATGAAGGGCGTCATCGATATGCATGTCCACACTAATCCGGATCTTCGTCTGCGCGCCTATGATGACTTTGAATTAATGGAAGCAGCTATCCGCGTGGGAGCAAGAGCGATCGTAATTAAGACCCATCAGGGAACTACGATGGATCGTGCTTATCTGTGCAACCGCCACAACAAGATCGTTCATGGAAATACAAATAATTTCACCATGTTCGGCAGCATTACCTTAAACCGTGTCGTAGGAGGGATCAACCCGAAGGCAGTCGATACTGCGTTAAAGCTGGGGGCAAAGGTCGTATGGCTTCCGACACAGTCTGCAAGAAATCATCTGGTAAAAAATAATCAGGATCCGTCCGGCTGCGTCGATGTTGTCCGCGACGGAAAGATCGTTCCGGAGTTAAAGGATGTACTTGAGCTGATCAAGGATCACAATGCCGTTCTTGGAACTGCCCATATCTCCCCACAAGAGGCCTTCGTGGTCGTTGAGGCAGCAAGAAATGCAGGAGTAAAGAATATCGTTATCACCCATCCGGAATGGTGGATCGTTGACATGAGCGTCGAGGATCAGCTCCGCATGGTCAAGGACTACGATGTGATCTTAGAGCGCTGCTATGCACAGAACATGGGCGGCGGAAAGTATAAGAGCAATCTGCCTTCCAATCTGGAGATCATCAAGGAAGTAGGCTATAAAAATGTTATGGTGGACACCGATGGCGGTCAGACAGAAAATCCTCACTGGGAGCTTGCCATGGAGGAATACATGCAGTATCTTGCCGATCATGGTATCCCGGAGGAACAGATCTACTACATGACAAGAACCATTCCGTCCCGCCTTTTAGGACTGGAAGAATAAGATAATTGGAGGAATACTGAATATGATTAGCATAGTTCTCGTTGCAGCGATCGCTCTGGCAGTTGTTCTCGGATACAAGACAAAGATCAATACCGGGCTTTTCTGTATCGCCTTTGCCTACCTGATCGGATGCTTTGCACTGGGAATGAAGACAAAAGAGCTGATCGCATGCTGGCCGACAAGTACCATGTTTGTGATCCTCTCTGTTTCCCTGTTTTATAATTTTGCCGCTATTAACGGAACCCTTGAAAAGATGTCCTCCGCCCTGCTCTATGCCTGCAGAAGCTTTCCGGGACTCCTTCCCTTTGCCCTCTTTTTCGTGGCAGTCGTACTTTCCGTTATGGGAGCAGCATACTTTACCGTACTTGCCTTCTTAGCTCCGATCACTCTCTTGATCTGTGATGAGGCAAAGATGGACAAGGTGACAGGTGCGGTTGCGATCAACTGCGGCGCCCTTGCAGGCGGTAACTTCCCGACGGCAGCACTGGGCGTTATCTTCCGCGGCCTTATGGACACCGCCTATGAGGCAGAGCCGTCCTTAACCGCTCCGGATTCCTTCTCTGAGGAATTAAAGATTTTCGGCTTTGCCGTTATTTTCTCTCTTGTTTTGATCGCGATCTTCCGTTATGGCTTCAAGTCCAACAGAAATATCGGTAAGGGCGTAACCTTCAAGAAGCCGGAGCCCTTTAACGATAAGCAGAAAAAGACACTGGCTCTTATGCTGGTCATGATGGCAGTTGTCCTGATCTTCCCGCTTTTAAAGATGATCCTTCCGGGAAATGCACTGATCAAGACCATCAGCGGAAAGATCGATGTAGGCCTTGTAGCAGTATGCTTTACTGTAGTGGCCCTTCTTATGGATCTGGCACCTCAGAAGGAGGTTATCGCAAAGGTACCGTGGAATACGATTATCATGATCGCCGGTGCAGGAATGCTGATCGCCGTTGCGGTTAAGGCAGGTACGATCGATGCACTGTCTGCATGGATCGGCTCTAATGTTCCGGTAGCACTTGTTCCGATCGCCTTCAGCCTTGTCGCAGCCTTCATGAGCTTCTTCAGCTCCACCACAGGTGTTGTTGCTCCGGCTCTGTTCCCGCTGATCCCGGCTCTGGCCGTATCCACAGGCCTCAATCCGGCCGTGCTTTTTGCCTGCACAGTGCTTGGCGCACAGTCCAGCGCCATCAGCCCATTCTCATCCGGCGGCAGCCTGATCCTTGGCTCCTGCGGAAATGAGGAGGAGAGAAATAATCTGTTCAACCGCCTGTTATTTGTTGCAGTTCCGGTCAGTGTGATCAGCTGTGCAGTTTATAATGTAGTTGTTGCAATGATCTTATAGTTTATGATATCGGCCGCAGAAAAGTCGGCAGACAGGAGTAAAGATGGAAAAGATTAAGATGATGACTCCGCTGGTAGAGATGGACGGAGATGAGATGACCAGGATCCTCTGGCAGTATATCAAGGATGAGCTGCTTCTTCCCTTTATCGATCTGAACACGGAATATTACGATCTGGGTCTGGAATACCGTGACAAGACAAACGATCAGGTTACCATTGATTCTGCTGAGGCAACAAAGAAATACGGAGTTGCCGTAAAGTGTGCCACGATCACAGCGAACGCTGCCCGTGTGAAGGAATATAACCTGAAGGAAATGTGGAAAAGCCCGAACGGCACGATCCGTGCGATCCTTGACGGAACCGTGTTCCGCTGCCCGATCATTGTAAAAGGCATCGAGCCATGTGTAAAGAACTGGAAAAAACCGATCACGCTGGCAAGACACGCTTACGGTGATGTGTATAAGAACGCAGAGCTTCGCATTCCGGGAGCCGGTGAGGTGAAGCTTGTATACACTCCGGCAGACGGAGGCGAGGAGCAGACCATCACGGTTCATAAATTTGAGGGGCCGGGCGTAGTTCAGGGACAGTACAACTTAGACGATTCCATCGAAAACTTTGCCAAGAGCTGCTTTGAGTATGCCCTTGCCACAAAGCAGGATGTCTGGTTTGCCACAAAGGATACGGTTTCCAAGAAATATGACCATCGCTTCAAGGATATTTTCGCAGAGCTCTTTGAGAAAGAGTATAAGGAAAAATTTGCGGCAGCAGGGATCGAATACTTCTATACTCTCATCGATGATGCGGTAGCCCGTGTCATGAAGGCCGAGGGCGGATTTATCTGGGCCTGCAAGAATTATGACGGCGACGTGATGAGCGATATGGTCTCCTCTGCCTTCGGTTCTCTTGCAATGATGACCTCTGTTCTGGTTTCTCCTCACGGATACTATGAGTATGAGGCGGCTCACGGAACCGTACAGCGTCACTACTATAAGTACCTTAAGGGCGAGGAGACTTCCACAAACTCTGTGGCAACGATCTTTGCATGGTCCGGAGCGTTAAGAAAGCGCGGTGAGCTGGACGGAAATAAGGAGCTTATGGAATTTGCGGATAAGCTGGAGAAGGCAACGATCGATACGATTGAGAGCGGAAAGATGACAAAGGATCTGGCTCTTATGACTACACTTCCGGATCCGGTGGTATTAAACAGTCTGGACTTCATCGTTGCCATCAGAAAAACACTGGAAACGATGTTATCCTGCTAGAAACCTCATAGCCGTTTAACTTAAACATACTAAAGGAGCATTGCCCTTCGAGGCAGGATCAGAGGATCCGGTATCGATGGACGATGCTCCTTCTTGATTGCAGAACGGTTTTCGTTCTATTCCGAAAGACCGAAGGCATCATGGACGGCGTTCATGGCAGCCATGGCATCCTTTGACGGGATCAGGACGGTGATGCGGATCTCGGAGGTGGCGATCATGTCGATGTTGACGTTCTGATTGTAGAGGCATTCAAACATCTTTGCCGCAACGCCGGGGTTTGAGATCATTCCCGCACCGACGATGGACAGCTTGACCATGTCGCAGTCGTATTCAATATGCTCAAAATTGAGAGTTTCCTTGCGCTCCTCTAAGTGGGAGAGGGTTTCCTTTAGGTTATCGTCGGCAACCGTGAAGGAGATATCCTTTGTGCCGTCATGACCGGCTGACTGAATGATGATATCCACATTGATATTGGCCTTTGCCAGCACATTGAAAAGCTTGAAAACAGTTCCCGGTGTGTCCGGCAGTCCGAACACAGAGATTCGGTCAGCACTTTTATCCAGAGCGACTCCACTGATGAGCATCCGTTCCATTTTATTTACGACCTCCTTAACTACAGTACCTTCTGAGCGATTTAGACTGGAGCGCACGATGAGCGGCACCCCGTATTTTTTTGCCATCTCCACAGACCGGTTATGAAGGACACCGGCTCCCAAAGTGGCCAGATCAAGCATCTCGTCGTAAGTGATCTCCTTCAATTTTTTTGCCGTCGGGACAAGGCGCGGGTCTGCGGTATATACCCCGTCAACATCGGTATAGATTTCACAGGCATCGGCGTGAAGCGCCGCAGCCAAAGCAACGGCTGTCGTGTCGGAGCCGCCGCGTCCCAGTGTGGTATAGTCATCAAATTTATTGATCCCCTGAAAGCCGGTGACGATCACGATCTTCCGGTCGTCAAGCTCCATGCGGATCCGCTCTGTATCGATCCTTTTTAAACGTGCGTTTCCGTAAACGGAGGTGGTATGCATGGCAACCTGAAAGGCATTGAGGGAGATGGCCCGGACACCCAGCGTATCCATTGCCATTGCCATAAGTGCCACAGACATCTGCTCACCGATCGTAAAGAGCATATCCATCTCTCTTTTCGGCGGATCCGGATTGATCTCCTTTGCTTTTTGGATCAATTCGTCAGTATATTTCCCCATTGCGGATAATACGACAACGATATCATTTCCTTTTTGATAATCCTCAATGCAGCGTCTGGCCACATTGAAGATACGGTCTTTATCGGCGACGGAAGTGCCGCCAAACTTCTTAACTATTAACATGATGTCCTCCGATAACCGTATTCTGACTGTTTATTCTGTCACAGTGTCAATATACTATTTCTTCCTTTTTGCGTCAATCAAAATCGGAGGCTTTTGACTCCGATATTATTAATTGTAAAAATCATGGGGATGTGTTACACTGTAGTGAACGACACATTCAGAGGAGAAAATTTATGAGAGGAAGAAAGATACGGAATTTCCTGATAGAATCAAAAAGGATGCTCTTAAAAAAGCCGGTGGTATCCGCAGTCTATATCGCACTTCGGGCGGCGGTGATCCTTGTGATGATCGCACAGTTTTTTAACAGGAACTTTGAGAATGTCTTCCTGTGCGCGCTGACGCTGATCCTTTTTATTCTTCCGACGGTCTTAGAGCGAAAGCTTGAGGTCGATCTGCCGGATACGCTGGAGATCATCATCCTTTTATTTATTTTTGCGGCGGAGGTGCTGGGAGAGATAAGCGCCTACTATACGACGTATCCGTATTGGGATACTATGCTCCATACGTTAAACGGATTTTTATGTGCGGCAGTGGGCTTCTGCCTTGTGGATCTATTCGACCGGAGCGAGCGGTTTTCCCTGACCCTTTCCCCGGTATTTATGGCGATCGTGGCCTTCTGCTTTTCCATGACGATCGGAGTGCTGTGGGAGTTTTTTGAGTGCTCCATGGATCGGATCTTCCTGTTTGACATGCAGAAGGATACGGTGGTAACGGCGATCTCGTCGGTAATGCTGGATCCGGCAGGAGGAAACCACGCGGTGGTGATTAAAAATATTTCCGATGTCATCGTCATCGCAGACGGAAAGGAGATCCCCCTCGGCGTGGGAGGCTATCTGGATGTAGGGCTTTACGATACGATGGAGGATCTGTTTGTCAATTTCATCGGCGCAGCCGTGTTTTCCGTGATTGGCTATTTCTATGTAAAGGGACGCGGACAGGGGAAATTTGCCAGAAGATTTATCCCGAAGATCCTTGAAAGGGAGATAGAGGATGAGGAACCGTAAAGCAGATGCCGCTTGACAAGGCCTGCCGTGAGGGTTATATTTATTACCAAATAGAATAATACTCGTACCGGGGAGCCCGTAAGAGCGGGCTGAGAGTTGGCTGTGCTGCCAAGACCCGTATACCTGATTTGGATAATGCCAACGTAGGAAGAAATGGAAACAACGTGAAAAGTGGAGATACCTGCGTATTTCCACTTTTTTATTGGGAAGGAAGTGCATTTATGAATTGCAGACCGGAGGATATGCGTCTATATGCGGTGACAGACCGTACATGGTTAAAGGGAGAAACTTTGGAGAGCGCGGTGGAAAAGGCCCTGAAGGGAGGGGCCACATTTGTTCAGCTTAGGGAAAAGCATCTGGATACAGAGGCTTTTCTGGAGGAAGCAAAGAAGCTTAAAAACGTATGTGCCCGTTATCACGTTCCGTTTGTGATCAACGATAATGTAGAGATCGCTCTTTTAGTGGACGCGGATGGTGTTCACGTTGGCCAGAGCGATATGGAAGCCCTCGATGCCAGAAAAAAGCTGGGGCCGGATAAGATCATCGGCGTTTCCTGCAAGACCGTCGAGCAGGCCCTTCTGGCACAGTCCCACGGTGCGGATTATCTCGGCGTTGGAGCCATGTATCCGACCGGGACAAAGACAGATGCAACCGCAGTTACGCCGGAGGCTCTGGCGGCTGTCTGCAAGGCAGTGGATATCCCCGTCGTTGCGATCGGCGG
>USQV01000053.1 GCA_900556965.1 uncultured Clostridium sp. | reverse complement strand
GACGAGCTGATGGTGGATCCGGGGGTATAGCTCGTTACTGCTCACACATGTGTGCCCAGTAACAGGATTTTGCCGATGCTTCGCATTCCAAATCGGCAAAATCTGCATCCGGAACTGTATTGTACGGAATTTTCAGTTCAGAAAATTCCTACCTGTGAGCAGTTACTATAACAACCCTTACGATATGTTTACATCTTTCGATCATCTATTTTCAAACCGTCTTAAATGTGCTATTTTAAAATTATCAAGTGAACAGGAATAGCAAAGGCGGTTGAGAGTAATTTGAAAAATAAAGGAATGATCGCTGCCCTCGGTCTGATTCTGGTGCTGGGGATCGTGACGACGGCGGCAACGCGGCGTTATATCCGGGAGCAGGCGGGAAGTGAGAGAAGCCTGACGGTCGGACCGGAGGCGATGTATGAGGCGGAACCATTTGCGGCGGAAGCAGCGGAAAATGGTCTGGCGGAGGATGCGCCGGAGCCATCTTCTAAAAAAATGGCGCATGCGGAAAGTGTGGGGACAGAAGATAGAGCCTGTATGCAGGCGGAAGGAGATGTTTCTGTCCAGTCTTTAGGTGAACAAAAGGAAAAACGTGCAGATAATCGGGCGGCTGCTAAGGCGGCAGAGAAGCAGAGCGCGGGCGATGAGTCGGATCATTCTGTGAATACAGGGGCGGTTGTGTCCCCGGTTGAAAATGGAATTGTATCTCCTGCGCGAGGCGCGTCCTCCGGGACAGGTGCAGGCTCGGACCGGACAGCGGAAGATTACCGGAACCGGCTGGGCGAGATCGAGAATACGATTCAAAACCTGGAAAATTCAGGAAGTGCGAATACGACCGACGCGATGCGGGAGGCGGTCGCGTATGAGTACCGGCTCTGGGATGCCGAATTAAATCAGATTTATCAGGCAATCATGGCGGTGCTTCCAGCCGAGGAGACAGACACGCTGCGTGGTCTGGAACGCAGATGGATCCGGGAACGTGATACGGCGGCGAAACAGGCGGCGGAGCGCTACAAGGGCGGCACGATGGAAAATGTCGAGTACACGGCGTCGCTGGCAAATTCGACGCGGGATCGGGCGTATGAGCTTTTGGATTTGTATGAATCGTATCTTCCGGCAGAGTAGTGAAAAAAATTAGAAAATGGGACTTTTGCGGCATATAGAATTGCGGTAAGGGTCCCATTTTTGCACACTTTTTGTACACTTTTTGTACCGATAAACCTCTTGCGAAATGTAAATTCCTATGATAGGATATAAAGAATGAGGAAAATTTTACTTAAATAGAAGTAACTATAGGAGGAAGCAACGTGAAAAAATACGGTGTGAACGAACTTAGAAAGATGTTCTTAGACTTTTTTGAGAGCAAGGGACATCTGGCAATGAAGAGTTTCTCTCTGGTTCCGCATAATGATAACAGCCTTCTGCTTATCAACTCTGGTATGGCTCCGTTAAAGCCATATTTTACGGGTCAGGAGATTCCGCCGAGAACAAGAGTATGTACCTGTCAGAAATGTATTCGTACCGGCGATATCGAGAATATCGGTAAGACTGCCCGTCATGGTACCTTTTTTGAGATGCTTGGTAACTTCTCCTTCGGTGATTATTTCAAAGAGGAAGCGATTCACTGGTCCTGGGAATTTTTAACCGAGGTTGTCGGACTTGATCCGGATCGCCTCTATCCGTCTGTGTTCGAGAGCGATGACGAGGCATTTGATATCTGGAACAAAGAGATGGGTATTCCGGCAGAGCGTATTTTCCGCTTTGGCAGAGAGGATAACTTCTGGGAGCATGGCGCTGGTCCGTGCGGTCCGTGTTCTGAGATCTACTATGACCGCGGTGAGAAATACGGCTGCGGAAAACCGGGATGTACGGTGGGCTGCGAATGCGACCGTTACATGGAGGTCTGGAACAACGTATTCTCCCAGTTTAACAATGACGGCCATGGAAACTATACAGACCTTGTGCAGAAGAATATCGATACCGGTATGGGTCTGGAGCGTCTTGCAACGATCGTTCAGGATGTGGATTCCCTCTTTACGATCGACACAAATAAGGCTCTCCTCGACAGAGTATGTGCTCTTGCAGGAAAAGAGTATCAGAAGGATCATGAAACAGACGTTTCGTTAAGAATCGTGACAGACCATATCAAATCCTGTACCTTCATGATCTCTGACGGGATCATGCCCTCCAACGAGGGCAGAGGCTATGTGCTCCGCCGTCTCTTAAGACGTGCGGCACGCCACGGAAGAAAGCTCGGAATTGAAGGAAAGTTCTTGGCAAATCTTTCCGATACCGTGATCGAGCTTTCCAAGGACGGATATCCGGAGCTGGAAGAAAAGAAGATCATGATCTTTAAGGTCCTCACAGAGGAAGAAGACAAATTCAACAAGACGATCGATCAGGGACTTGCCATTCTTGCCGATATGGAAGAAGAAATGAAAAAGGAGAAGTCCTCTGTTCTTCCGGGCGCAGATGCCTTCAAGCTTTATGATACCTACGGATTCCCCATCGACCTTACCAAGGAGATCCTCGAGGAAAAGAACTTCAAGGTGGATGAGGACGGCTTTGCCGCATGCATGAAGGAGCAGAAGGATAAGGCGAGAAAGGCAAGAAAGACAACAAACTATATGGGTGCTGACGTTACCGTATATCAGTCGATCGATCCTGCCATTACCTCAAAATTCGTGGGCTACGACCGTTTAAGCCATGAATCTAAGATCGTTGTCCTTACAACGACAGATGAGATCGTGGAAGCCCTTACCGACGGACAGAAGGGAACGATCCTCGTGGAGGAAACACCTTTCTATGCTACCATGGGCGGACAGCAGGCAGATATCGGTGTGATCGTATCGGAAAACGGAGAGTTTAAGGTTGAGGATACAATTAAGCTTCAGGGCGGAAAGATCGGCCATGTCGGTGTAATGACAAAGGGAATGCTTCAGAACGGTGAGACAGTTACCCTTAAGGTCGATGAGGAAAACCGTGCACTGACCGCAAGAAACCACAGTGCGACCCACCTTCTTCACAAGGCTCTCAGAATGGTTCTCGGCGAGCATGTTGAGCAGGCCGGTTCTCTTGTGACGAAGGACAGACTCCGTTTTGACTTTACTCATTTCTCTGCCATGACTCCGGAGGAGTTAAAGAAGGTAGAGGAGATCGTAAATAAAGAGATCCGGGCAGGTCTTAAGGTCCACACGGATATCATGAGCCTTGATGAGGCAAAGAAAACAGGAGCAATGGCCCTGTTCGGTGAAAAATACGGCGATACCGTGCGCGTTGTAAGAATGGGAGATTTCTCCACAGAGCTCTGTGGTGGTACCCATGTGGCAGATACCTCCTCCATCAGCTCCTTTAAGATCCTGTCTGAAGCAGGAATTGCTGCGGGTGTAAGACGTATCGAGGCATTAACCTCTGACGGACTGCTGGCACACTACGAGAAGGTGGAGAGTGAGCTTCATGAGGCGGCAGCTGCTGCCAAGGCAACACCGGATGCCCTTACCGCTAAGATCGAGGCAATGGCAGAGGAGATCAAAGCCCTTCATTCCGAAAATGAAAAGCTTAAGAATAAGCTTGCCAAGGAAGCAATGGGTGATGTTATGGATCAGGTAAAAGAGGTCAAGGGCGTTAAGGTGCTTTCTGTAAGAGCAGACGGTGTCGATATGAACGGCCTCAGAAATCTGGGCGACCAGCTGAAGGAAAAGCTCGGGGAAGGCGTGATCGTGATCGCCTCCGTGCTGGATGGCAAGGTCAACCTGATGGCTACCGCAACAGAGGGCGCTCAGAAAATGGGATGCCATGCCGGAAATCTGATCAAGGCGATCGCAGGTCTTGTAGGAGGAGGCGGCGGCGGACGCCCGAATATGGCTCAGGCCGGCGGCAAGAATCCGGAAGGCGTTGATGCTGCCCTTGCAAAGGTAGCAGAGACGGTGGAAGAACAGATCAAATAATTCAGTGCACAGGTACGCAGGAAGCGTACAGAAGGATTACAGAAGTAATCTGCACTCGCGCGAAGATGCAGACTGTCGCAAGCGCCCGGCATGGGTATGGATTATCGAAGTAATCGGTAAATAGAACGATCAGAGGAACTGATCTTTATACCAGAAGGTATAGCGTGATTGCTATACCTTCTTTTTTCTGCGAAACTTTTCAGGCGGGCAGGAAAAGAAGGCAGGAGGTTTGAATTTTAGGAGGAATTGAACAGAGTGGATGCGTTTAAACAAAAAGTTAGGGAAAACTGGAATGTTCATGCAAAAGATTATGATGAACAATACCAGCACGGTTTAAAGAGTGCCGGGGAGCGGGAGGCATGGATGAAGCTTCTGGCTCAGCTGATCCCGGAGAAAAATGCAAGGATACTTGATGTAGGGGCGGGAACCGGCTTCTTAAGCCTTATGCTGGCCCAACAGGGACATCAGGTGAAGGGAGTCGACCTTTCTCCCGGAATGCTGGATAAAGCGAGAAAAAAGGCTGCAGCTGCGAAGCTTGGCAATATAGAATTTGCCGAGGGAGATGCGGAGGCATTGGAGGAGCCCTCAGAGAAGTATGATATCGTGATCAACAGGCATCTGCTCTGGGCCATGCCGAATCCGAAGCAGGCTGTTTCGGAATGGGCGCGGGTGTTAAAGCCGGGCGGACGCCTGATCATTATCGACGGAGACTGGCATTATGATCTGTGGAGCAATAATCTGAAGATTTTTTTCGGAAAGCTGCTTTTATTACTGGTCGAGCATAAAAATGAATTTGGCAGTCAGTCCTCCGGCATTTCCGACAGTCTTCCTATGACGAAGCCGGAAAATGCAAAGGCAGCGCCAAAGCTTGTGAGCTCTGTCGGCCTCACGGTATCTGTGACAGATGCAAAGGAGGTGGAGGCGGCGGAAAATGCCGCAATGCCTCTCAGATATCGGCTGCTGAATCCGTATCATCGGATCATCATCATCGGAAAGAAGCCGGAGACACACACAGAAAGCTAATCAAATTTACGAGGAGAAAAAGAAACAATGAAAAGAAAATTAGCAGCATTACTTATTGCTTCCATGATCTTTGCCTGCGTCGGCTGTGCAAAGGAAAAGACAGGAGAGCCTCAGACAAAGGCAGGGACAGAACAGACGGAACAGACGGAACAGGCCGCAGCAGAAAAAGAGAGTACCGATGCTTTAGAAGCATCAGAAAAACCGACAGAGCTGGTTGTCTGTGCAGGACCGGGATCTCCGATCACATCGGGAAACTTTGATCCGCTTCAGGGCTTTCTGGTACAGGGATTTTTTATGTTCCACAGCTCTCTTTTAAAATATGATGCCGATTTGGTCCTTCAGAATGATCTGGCCGTCGGTGAGCATGAGATCAGTGACGACAAGCTTGTCTATACCTTTCATATCCGTGAGGATGCAAAATTCTCCGACGGAACCGATCTTACTGCAGAAGATGTGGCATTTACCTTTAATAAGATGAAGGACGCCGGAACCGATGTTGATGTAAGCAATCTCGATGTGGCAGAGGCCCTTGACGATCATACCGTGCGCTTTACCCTGACTGAGCCCCAGTCCTCCTTTATCGACCAGCTGGGTCTTGTCGGCATCGTTCCGAAGAATGAATACGATGAGAATTATGCCGCCACCGGTATCGGCTCCGGCCCGTGGAAAATGCTTCAGTGTGACGTGGATCAGCAGACAATCGTTGTCCCGAACGAATACTACTATGGTGAGAAGCCGTATTTTACAAAGGTCACCTTTGTAAATCTTGATGAGCAGGCAGCCCTTGCGGCCCTTAAGGCCGGTGAGCTTGATGTCTCCGATATCAGCTGTGAGTATGCGTTAGAGGAGATCGACGGGATGCACCTTGTCACTCTGGATACCGTCGATACCCGCGTCATCACCCTGCCGACAGTCCCGAGAACGACCCGTGAGGACGGTACGGTGATCGGAAATGAAGTTACCTGCGATCCTGCCATCAGAAAAGCTCTCAATATCGGGATCGACCGTCAGCAGATCGTAGAGGAAGCATATAACGGCTTTGGAAAGCCGGGCTACGGCTGGGCCACCTCATGGTCCTCCATGGAGCCCTTTGAGGACGGACAGACAGAAAAAGCAAAGCAGATGCTAAAGGAGGCCGGATGGGTCGACAGTGACGGGGATGGTATCCGGGAAAAGGATGGCATTAAGGCAGAATTTGATGTATATGCCTTCTCCTTCCAGATGGAGCGTTACTATTGTGCTCTGGCGATGGCAAATCAGGCAAAAGAGCTTGGCATTCAGGTCAATTGCTATGCAGATTCCTCCGATGTGATCCGCAAAAACAGATACAGCAGCGGCATCGTATACGGACTTGGAGAATATACGGTCCATCAGATCAAGGGCTGGTACTACACAGGCGTTATGATGAACTGTGCCGATTACTCCAATCCGGAGGTGGATGCGGCCATCGATGCGGCCATCAACTCCACTACACAGGAGGAGGCAATGGAATACTGGAAGAAGGCCCAGAACATTGCGGCGGAGGATGTACCCTACCTTTTCCTTGTAAATATGGATCACTGTCTCTTTGTACGCGACGGTCTGGATCTTGGTACGATCATTCCGAACCCCCACGGTCACGGAGCGCCGATCATCGGCTCCATGAACGAATGGAAATGGGAAGAATAAGGACATAAAATGGTAAAGTATATTTTTAAGCAATTTGTACGCTCTCTGGGGCTTTTGATCGCCGTTACGGTCATATCCTTTGTTTTGATCGTATCATCAGATATCGATCCTGTAGAAGCGTACATCGGCCCGGATAAAGCGATCTCTGAAAAGCAGAGGGAGGCCATTGTAGAATACTGG
>USQV01000052.1 GCA_900556965.1 uncultured Clostridium sp. | reverse complement strand
TGGCGGCTACGGCCCGTATGTTCAGAGTGAACGCCAGAAGGCCGGAATCTACATGGAATATGCGAAAAAGCTGGTGGAAAAAGGAGAGGCATACTACTGCTTCTGTACCCAGGAGCGTCTGGATTCGCTTAAGAAAACAGTAAACGGTGAGGAGATCATGGTTTATGACAAGCACTGTCTGAACCTTTCCAAAGAGGAGGTAGAGGCAAACTTAAAGGCAGGAATGCCCTTTGTCATCCGTCAGAACAACCCGCGTGAAGGAACGACTACCTTCCATGACGATATCTATGGTGATATTACGGTAGACAATTCTGAGCTGGACGATATGGTGCTGATCAAATCAGACGGCTTCCCGACATATAACTTTGCAAACGTAGTGGACGATCACCTCATGGGGATCACACACGTTGTCAGAGGAAATGAGTATCTGTCCTCCTCTCCGAAATACAATCGTCTTTACGATGCCTTCGGCTGGGAGATCCCGGTGTATGTGCATTGTCCGACGATCACAAATGAGGAGCATAAAAAGCTGAGCAAGAGAAGCGGCCATTCCTCCTTTGAGGATCTGATCGAGCAGGGCTTCCTCACAGAGGCAGTCGTAAACTTTGTTGCCCTTCTTGGATGGTCTCCGGCCAGCAATCAGGAATTCTTTACGCTGGAGGAGCTGGTAAAGGAATTTGATTACCACAACATGAGCAAATCTCCGGCAGTTTTCGACATGACAAAGCTCCGCTGGATGAACGGCGAATATATGAAGAAGATGGATTTCGACAGCTTCTATGAGCTTGCAAAGCCTTATCTGGAGGAGGTCATCAAAAAGCCCCTGGATTTAAAGAAGATTGCTGCAATGGTCAAGACAAGAATCGAGGTATTCCCGGATATCGCACCGCAGATCGATTTCTTTGAAGCACTCCCGGAATATGATCCGGAGATGTATGTTCATAAGAAGATGAAAACAACGAAGGAAACAGCTCTTGAAACATTAAAGGATGTCCTTCCGATCCTTGAAGCTCAGGAGGATTATTCCAACGATGCACTGTATGCAGCTCTCTCCGGATATGTGACGGAAAAGGGCGTAAAGACAGGCTTTGTTATGTGGCCGATCCGTACTGCTGTTTCCGGAAAGCAGATGACTCCGGCGGGAGCAACAGAGATCATGGAGGTACTCGGAAAAGAGGAATCTCTTAACAGGATCCGCAAGGGGATCGAGCTTCTTGAAAATGGAATTTAATGATGCACAGAAAACCGCACTTTCCCACAGAGACGGGCCGATGATGGTCTTAGCCGGTCCCGGCTCAGGAAAGACGACGGTGATCACACACAGGATAAAAAGATTGCTGGAGCAGGGCGTAAGCCCCTCCGGCATTCTTGTTATAACCTTTACGAAAGCGGCTGCCAGAGAAATGAAGGAGCGCTTTTTTTCGTTGATGAAGCAGGAAGGGGAAAATTCCGAAAGGGTATCTGAGGCGGAGGCGGTGAGCTTCGGAACATTCCATGCCGTCTTTTATCATATCCTCCGGCTTGCCTATGGATTTTCCGGCAATAACATTATCAGCGAGGAAGATAAAAAGAAATATTTTAAGGATTTTATCGAAGCCTCCGGGCTGGATGTGGAGGACACAGGAGAATTTATCGCAGCACTGATCAATGAGATCAGCTATGTAAAAGGGAACCGGATCGATCCGGCCTGCTATTACTCCGGAAACTGTCCGGAGGAGTGGTTTAAAAAGCTGTATGCCGGTTACGAGGATATGCTGAGGGATAAGGGAAAGCTGGATTTTGATGATATGCTGGTCTTATGCTATGAGCTTTTTTCGGAACGCCGGGATATTTTATCTGCATGGCAGAAAAAATACAAATACATACTGGTGGATGAATTTCAGGATATCAACCGGCTTCAGTACGAGATCGTCAAGATGCTGGCCCTCCCGGAAAATAATCTTTTTATCGTCGGTGATGACGATCAGTCGATCTACCGTTTTCGCGGTGCAAGGCCGGAGATCATGCTGGGCTTTGAAAAGGACTTTCCCAGAGCCAAAAGAGTGCTGCTGGCAGAAAACTACCGTTCCACAAGTGATATCGTAGAGACCTCGCTGCGCCTTATTTCCCACAACAAAGTCCGCTTTGAAAAGAAGCTGCTCCCGACGCACGGCGCCGGAAGGCCGGTAGATATCAACGTCTATAAAAATCCGGTGGAGGAGGCGGAAGCCATTGCCAGAAGGATCCGGCAGTATGAACAGGCGGGTTATCCATATACGGATATGGCTGTCTTATTCCGTACCGGCATCAGTTCGGGACTTTTGGCAGAAAAGCTGATGGAGTACAATATCCCGTTTATTATGAGGGATGTGATCCCCAATTTCTACAGCCATTGGATCGCAAAGGACATGCTTTCTTATTTAGAGCTCGGAAACGGCGGAAGGAAGCGGAGCGATTTCTTTCGGATCATGAACCGCCCGAAGCGTTATCTGAGCCGGGATGCCTTTGAAACACCGGAGGTATCCCTTGAGGCAGTCAGAGCCTATTACCGGGATCGTGACTGGATGGAGGAAAGACTTTGTGATTTGGAAACACATCTGCGTATCATCGGGCGTTTAAAGCCGGCAGCGGCCATCAATTATATCCGCAGATCGGTAGGGTATGACGGATATTTAAAAGAATATGCGGAATTTCGCCGTCTGAAGCCGGAGGAGCTTTTTGAGGTCGCGGACAGGCTGATGGAAAGCGCCTCCGGTTTTTCTAGTCTGGAGGAATGGAAGGAGCATATCCGTCAGTATGAGGAGACACTGAAGGATCGGCGCGAGGATGTGGCAGGGGTCACTCTTTCTACCATGCACAGCGCAAAGGGGTTGGAATACAGGATCGTGTTTATCGCCGATGTCAATGAAGGGGTCATTCCCCATCACAAAGCCGGGCTTCCGGCTGATATCGAGGAGGAACGGCGGCTGTTTTATGTTGCCCTGACACGGGCAAAGGAGCGCCTTCATCTCTGTGCGGTCAGGGAAAGGTATCACAGGGATCAGGAATTATCCCGTTTTATCGGGGAATGCCGCATGAAAAAGCCGGTTAAGGAAGAACGGAGGAATATATAATATGGGTCTGATCCACATTTACTGCGGAGACGGAAAAGGTAAGACAAGTGCAGCGATCGGCCTCGCAGTCCGTGCCGCGGGCAGAGGAAGGAAGATCGTTATTGCCCGCTTCCTAAAGACGGAGGATTCCGGGGAAGTGGAGGTATTAAAGAAGCTCCCTGAGATCACCCTGATCCCGTGTGAGCAGCAATTCGGATTTTTTTCGTCGATGGATCCGGATACAAGGAAAAAGGCGGCTTTATGGAATGACACGTTGTTTGACCGGGCAGTCAGTCTTTCTGAAACAGCAGATATGCTGATACTGGATGAGATCATGGCCGCAGTGGCGCATGATCTGGTGAAGGAGGAAAAGGTGCTGCAGTTTTTAAAGCACCGGCCGGAACAGCTGGAGGTCGTTATGACGGGAAGATCCCCTTCGCCTGCTTTTCTTGAGCTGGCAGATTATGTATCTGAGATCTGTAAGCGGAAGCATCCTTTTGACAAAGGAATTTCTGCAAGAATAGGAATTGAGTATTGATTTTTTTAGCATTTACTGGTATGCTGATTAAAGGTAATGAACGAAACAGTTATCTGATCAATTTGAAACAGGAAAGGAAATACCATGGCAAACGAAAAGAATGCAAACGGACTCGGAAACAGAGAGGACGCAAACGAGGAAGAAATGACAGTGACTCTCACACTGGATGACGGATCTGAACTGGAGTGTGTAGTCCTTACAATCTTCGAGGCCGGTGATAAAGAATATATTGCACTGCTTCCGCTGGATGGACAGGAAGCGGAGGACGGCGAGGTTTACTTATACCGTTACTCCGAAGATGAAAACGGTACTCCGGATCTTGAGAATATCGTAAGCGATGAGGAGTATGAGATCGTTGCAGATGCATTTGACGAGCTTCTGGATACAGAAGAATTTGACGAGCTGGTCAGCGCGGAAGAACTCGAAGAATAATTTTTGTGTAACAATGTGTGGGCTATTTTATACGGAAAAGTAAAAACAGGCTCCGGGAATTTATTCCCGGGGCCTGATCCGTTTTTAGATGAATTTTTGGGTGAAGCCTGCTATACATTGAAACGGAAAAGAACAACGTCTCCGTCCTTGATCACGTATTCCTTGCCCTCAATCCGGACAAGTCCTTTTTCTTTTGCGGCTGTATAGGAGCCGCAGTCCAGCAGATCCTTGTAATTTACGACCTCAGCCTTGATAAAGCCGCGCTCGAAATCAGAATGGATCTTTCCGGCAGCCTGAGGAGCCTTCGTACCGATCTTAATTGTCCAAGCACGAGTTTCCTTTTCTCCTGCAGTCAGATAGCTGTGGAGACCGAGAATGCGGTAGCTGGCGGCAATGAGCTTGTCCAGTCCGGATTCTGTAAGTCCGAGAGCTTCTAAAAATTCTTTCTTTTCATCATCATCCAGCTCTGCGATCTCCTGCTCGATCTGAGCACAGATCACAAACACTTCACAGTCATTTTCTGCTGCAAATTTCTTTACAGACTGAACATAAGGGTTGTTCGCCCCGTCATCGGCAAGATCTTTTTCGCTGACGTTGGCAGCAAAAATTACCGGCTTCCAAGTGAGAAGATTTAAAGAGTTGATAAAGGCAAGGGTATCCTCATCGTCACAGACAAAGCTTCTTGCCAGATTTCCTTCTTCAAGATGTGCCTTCATCGCCTTGGTGATCTCCAGCTCCTTCGCGATCGCCTTGTTATTGGCGGCACCGCGGCTTCCTTTTGCGATCCTCCGGTCGAGGATCTCGATGTCGGAGAAGATCAGCTCCAGATTGATGGTTTCGATATCACGGAGCGGATCAACGCTTCCGTCAACGTGGATTACGTTCGGATCATCAAAGCAGCGGACAACGTGGACGATGGCATCCACCTCGCGGATATTGGATAAGAACTGGTTTCCGAGTCCCTCACCCTTTGACGCACCTTTTACAAGGCCGGCAATGTCAACAAACTCGACAACGGCCGGGGTGATCTTTTCCGAATTATACAGATCGGAAAGAAGCTTTAAACGGAAGTCGGGAACAGGAACAACGCCCACATTTGGGTCGATGGTACAGAAGGGGTAGTTGGCGGATTCTGCACCGGCCTTTGTCAGGGAGTTAAATAATGTACTTTTGCCTACGTTTGGCAGGCCTACGATACCTAATTTCATATATATTAAATCTCCTTTTGTTTGATATGAGCTTCATCGCATAGCTTATACAGATGAGTGTTATAGGAAACGTGAGTTCATCACGACACTCTACTCTAACATAAAAACGTTATTATTTCAATAGATTCCGGCGTTTTTGGTGTGCAGCAAAACATAAACTTGATATTCTTAATTCGATAAATTCCTCAAAAGCCATGCGTTTTACCAGTTACTTCTACATCAGTCGCTTTTCCTATTTCGTTCATCCATGCAATGTTGGATTCGCTGCATCTATTTCCGCTTTCGTATAAATGGACGAAGCTCCAAACTATTTTACGATCTCGGTCTGTTTGAAATCTAAATCTCCAAACTCTGCCGGTACGGAATATACCGTTCCGTCCTGCAAATAGACTTCTTCTGCTTCAAAGAGTGCGAAACCGGAATTGTATTTTAAATACAATTTTTGCGGTTCTGTCGGTTTCCAGTAAATTTCCTGACCTACATTTAAGTGGGTTCCATAGAAATCTTCTGTGGGAAATTCCAAATTATTCACAAAAGCCACCTGACCTAAAAGCTCCCAGCTTTCCTCTTTTGGAAGATTAAAGCCGGTGGCATTATATAGATACAGAGTACCGTCATAAAAAAGAGAGGATCGTTGTACTTCTTCGGAAGCATAACCTGTAGGAGTAAGAACGCTTGATTCCGGTGCCGTCTTTTGCGCAGTTTGACAGCCGACCAAAAGCAAGCAGGAAAGACCTAAGGTCATAAATAATTTTTTGTTCGTCATAGTACCGCCTTTCTGCTTTTTTGTTCCAAAACAATATGCTTGTTATTATTATAAAGGAGCAGTTATTAGGAAATTCCTCCATAGGCATACCGTTGGGCGGTCATATCGGTGTTTTCCTATTTTATGCCCACAAGCTCCCACAGGATAGAAACATAAAGCTTTAATCCGATCAAAAGAGAGCGTTCGTCAATGTCAAAACGGTTGTTATGATGCGGAGCCGCGATATCAGAGCCGATGCACATATAGGCGGCCAGTCCCTTATGGCTCTGCACCTTCTCCATCAGGTAAGTGGCATCCTCAGAGCCGGAGAAACCGCCCGTCGGAACATAGTGGGTGATCTCGGGGATCCTTTCGGCAGCCTTACGGATCACAGGCTCCAGGGCAGCATCGCTGTCCGCGCTGGAAGCACTTCCCATTACCTCCGTCTTTACTGTGCAGCCAAACATTTTTGCGGCGCCCTCCATGCTGTCCATGGCACGGCCGTAAACCGTTCGTTCGATCTGGGTGGTTTCTCCGCGGGTCTCAAGGCGAAGGTATGCTTTATCGGCCACTACATTTCGTCCTGTGCCGCCATTTATGGTGCCCACATTGATCCGTGCGGCACCTCGGGAATCTTGGCAGGCGGTGTGCATGCCCAAGGTGGCAGCACAGGCGGCAAGGATCGCATTTTTTCCGTCCTGAGGGGAAGCTCCGGCGTGGGCGGAGAGACCGGTAAATTCAGCATCGATCTTTGTTGTGGATAAAAAGCCGTGAGAGAGTGCTAAGAGCTCGCCTGTTTTCCAGCCCATTCCGAGGTGGCTGCTGATAAAGATATCGACATC
>USQV01000051.1 GCA_900556965.1 uncultured Clostridium sp. | reverse complement strand
AGACTGACAGATTTTATGTTTCTGTTCTTGTAGAGATTCCCGATGTCAATATTAACAATAACTTAAACGAGGGAATCGGTATAGACCTTGGGCTAAAAGATTTTGCTATTATTTCAAATGGAAAGACATACAGGAACATCAACAAATCGGCAGGATTAAAGAAACTTGAAAAACAACTGATCCGGGAACAGAGAAGTCTTTCCCGAAAGTATGAAAATTTAAAGAAAGGAGAGTCCACTCAAAGAGCAAATATACAGAAACAAAAGCTTAAGGTACAAAAACTTCATCATAAAATGGATAATATCCGTACTGATTACATTAACAAGACAATCGCTGAGATAGTGAAAACCAAACCATCTTATATAGCGATTGAAGACTTAAATGTAAAAGGAATGATGAAGAACAGGCATCTTTCAAAAGCTGTTGCATCCCAGAAGTTTTATGAATTTAGAGCAAAGCTTAAAGCAAAATGTGATGAAAACGGCATTGAATTAAGAATAGTCGATAGATTTTATCCATCTTCAAAGACTTGCCACTACTGTGGTTCTGTCAAGAAAAATTTAAAGCTTTCAGATAGAATTTATCGATGTGAATGTGGCTATGTTGCAGACAGGGATTTTAATGCCGCACTTAATTTGAAAGATGCTAAAACTTACAGGATTGCATAATTAAAAGCAAATGTAGGTATGTACCGAAGGCTATTTCGGGAATTAACGACTGTGGAGTGTACCAGAACTTGTGAGTAGTGAGTTATTCATAACCACAAAAGCATACATGGTGAAGCAGTAAGAAGTATCCGTAAGGACTTCAATTTCTCAATGTGATTGAGTATGTTCAAACACATTTTGAGTGGCAGATAGAGCCATGACATTTACTTACCCGGCAGTATTTACTCCCCATGAGGATAAAAAAGGCTACCATGCATATTTTCCGGATCTGGAATGCTGTGAGGCAGATGGACCGGATCTTGAAGATGCGATTGAAAACGCAAGAGACGCAGCTGCAAACTGGATCACGGTAGAGATGGAAGAATTTGACAGTGATCTTCCGTTTTCTACCCATGTAGAGGATGTTCCCTTAAAAGAAGGAGAGCTTATAAAGATGATCTCTGTCAGGATCAAGTTTCTTCCTGACAACGACTAAAGGGGCAGAAACAGGATCAATCGTCCGGAACTACTGAATCGAACCAGCCGGAAAGCCGGAATCGAATCAGCCCAAAAGCTGAATCAAATCAAAAAAATAAGACCGTTTGGATTGCCGGGAGGGAGGAACAAAATCCTATGGCATATCCAAACGGTCTTTTAAGTGGGGATTAGATAATTATATTAAGTATAAGTTATGATATCGGGGAGGGTATCATTATCTAGCAAAATTAGAAGTCAACCTCTGTTCCGTAGTAAGTGCATACGAACAGTTTTTCCATCTGCTCCGGTGTGATGGTTCTCGGGTTGGAACCGGTACATGCATCACCAACAGCATTAACTGCGATCTGAGCAACCTTGGATTTGAATTCTGCTTCATCGATACCGAATTCCTTCAGGTTGTTCGGAATATTTAACTTTGCGTTGAATGCGTGAATCATATCGCATAAAGCATTAACCTGAGATTCCTCGGAGGTTCCGCCAAGACCGATTCTTCTTGCGATATCTGCATAACGACGTTTTGCTTCCGGCTCATGTGCATTGAACTGGATAACGTATGGAAGGTAGATCGCATTTGCGCAGCCGTGCGGGATATGTCCGGTTGAGAAGGCAGCGCCTGTCTTATGAGCCATAGAATGAACAATGCCGAGGAGGGCATTGGAGAATGCCTGACCTGCAAGACACTGTGCATAGTGCATCTGCTCTCTTGCATCCATGTTTCCGTTGTAGGATGCCGGAAGGAAGTCATGTACCATCTCGATAGCCTTGATTGCTAACGGATCGGTAAATGGGGTATGAAGTGTGGAAACATAAGCCTCGATCGCATGGGTGAGGGCATCCATACCTGTATAAGCAACCTGCTTAGCCGGAAGGGATGCAACAAGATTCGGATCAAGGATAGCAACATCAGGAGTGATCTCAAAGTCTGCCAGCGGATATTTAATTCCCTTAGAGTAGTCAGTAATTACAGAGAATGCAGTTACTTCTGTAGCGGTACCGGAGGTAGTCGGGATCGCACAGAAATGAGCTTTGTTACGAAGCTTCGGGAAGTTGAACGGGACGCAGAGAGCCTCGAATGTGGTATCCGGATGCTCATAGAATGCCCACATAGCCTTTGCAGCATCGATTGGGGAACCGCCGCCGATTGCAACGATCCAATCCGGCTCAAATTCCTTCATAGCTGCAGCGCCCTTCATAACAGTTTCAACAGACGGATCCGGCTCAACGCCTTCAAAGAATCTTACTTCCATTCCGGCTTCCTTCAGGTAGCCCTCGATCTTATCAAGGAAACCAGCCTTACGCATAGAGCTTCCGCCTGATACAACGATTGCTTTCTTACCGGACAGGTTCTTTAAATCCTCTAAAGCACCTTTTCCGTAGTACATGTCTCTCGGTAAAGTAAATCTCATCATAGCAGCATATCCTCCTATTAGATTATAATGGTTCAATGTGAATATATTAAATGGTATGGAACGTTTAACACAATCGTCGCGCTAATAATTTAACGTTAATTGTTTAACAATATTAGTTTAACAACAAATGAGGGAAATGTCAATAGGTATTTCCCAGATATTGTCTTTTTTTGGACATATTAACAAAAATCATTAAGGCAATTCCCGGAATGGAACAGTTGCGAAGGACTTTTTTCTGTGTTAATATGGCATAAGCTGAATATCAGAAAGAAATTGAACGCGGATTGCGAATGTCCGCTTTACATTCAAGTCGAACGTCCGTGAGATTTGGCGTGTGATTCTGGTCAGCGAGAAAAGCTTTGGAGGATATAACGATCATGATACTGGATCTTAAAGATGGTGAATATATGGTTAGTATTGAGCTTGACGGCGGCTCGGGGAGAGCGTCCGTCACCTCTCCTACTGCTCTTATAGTAGAGAAAGGACAGGCCGAGGCGGTCATCGAATGGAGCAGTGGAAATTATGATTACATGCGCGTGGACGGTGAACAGTATTTTCCGGTGAACAGCACGGGAAATTCAGTTTTCCGGATCCCGGTCGAACAGCTCGATGTGCCGATCCCGGTAACGGCTGATACAACGGCAATGAGTGTCCCCCATGAAATCGAATATACGCTGACATTTGACAGTACCTCCGTGGTGCAGGAAAAGTCTGGAAAGCTCGGTTTTTATATTGGAGGTGCTCTGATCCTTGCTCTATTCGGTATACTGATGTATATGCGGAGAAAAAAGAACGGAAATGCAGGAAAATCCGGGAAAGCAGGAAAAGCGTCAAACGCATCAAACGCGCCAGAAGCAGGGAATGCGGCAAAAGCAGCCAAAGCAGCAAAAGCAGCTAAGGGTGCAGCAATGGGAATGATTCTTACTATGCTTTTCCTTTCCGGCTGCAGTGGTGCGGCCACAGGAAATAAAACAACAGCGGACGCGGCGGCCGCCGGGAAGGAAAAAGGAACGGCAGGTGCAGCTTCCGTAAATGAAACGGAGTCAGGCAAAGCCACTTCTGAAGATAAGAGACCGATGGGGTTTACCGATGCAGAGAAGGAGAAGCTGCCAAAAGCTTTGGGAGGTATGGAACGATTGCAGCTGGAGTATGCGAAGGAGTTTTCCATCGATCGGTTTGAAAATGGCTGCAAGCTTATTTCTGTTTCAGATGGACGAAGATTGTTCCTTGTCCCCACAGAAGAAGCAGGCCAGTCGGAAACCCAGTCCACGGGTCAGCCGGAAACCCAGTCCACAGGCCAGCCGGAGCTTGAGGCCCTTTCCGAAGCTCTCCCCGATGATGTGACAGTCCTGACAGTCCCGGTCAAAAATATTTATCTTGCGGCCTCTGCCGCAATGGATATGATGCGTGAGCTTGATGCCCTCGAGGATATAAGACTTTCGGCGACGAATGAGGACGGCTGGTATATTGATGAGGCAAAGGACGCAATGCGATCCGGAGAAATCCTTTATGCCGGAAAATACAGTACCCCGGATTATGAGAGAATCTTGTCGGAGCACTGTGAGCTGGCGGTTGAGAATACCATGATCGGCCATACTCCGGAGGTCAGAGAAAAGCTGGAGAGCGTAGGCGTTCCGGTGGTGGTGGACTATTCCAGTCATGAAACCGATCCGCTGGGGCGCATGGAGTGGATCCTGTTTTATGGTGCCCTGACGGGAAAGGATGAAAAAGCAAAGGAAGCCTTTGAGGCACAAAAGGCGGCTATGGAGTTTGCCGGAAGCGGTGAAAAGACGGGAAAGACAGTTGCATTTTTTTACATTATGACAAATGGAGCTGTTAACGTGAAAAAGCCGTCCGACTATATCCCGCGACTTATCGAACAGGCAGGAGGCACCTATATCTTCGGCGTAAGTGAGGACAGCAACAAAAGCTCCTCCATGTCCATGCAGATGGAAGAATTTTATGCGGCAGCTAAGGATGCAGACTATCTGATCTACAACAGTGCGGTTGGAGGAACGATAGAGACCGTGGAGGAGCTGCTCGAAAAAAGCGGGCTTCTTTCCGATTTTAAGGCAGTAAAAGAGGGCAATGTATGGTGTACTGCTGAGAACCTGTATCAGAAATCTATGGCATTAGGTGATTTCGCATCCGATATCCATGTTATGCTGACAGAGGAGAATCCGGATCCTGCGGAAACAAAATATCTCTATCGTTTAAAGTAAATTAGGGACAGAAGGGAGCAAAAAGCAGTATATGAAAGGGAATAGACGGGCGGAAACATGGTATTTTTCAGCGTTTGCAGTGCTTTTTGTGCTGCTTCTTTTCCTTATGGCATGGAATATCTGTGCCGGGAGCGTATCGCTGCCTTTTCGTGAAACGCTTCGCTTCTTTATGGGGCAGGAGGTGTCCGAAACAGTGAGGGGGATCATCTGGAAGATCCGCCTTCCGCGTACTCTGGCGGCAGCGGTCTTGGGCGGTGCGCTGGCACTCTCCGGGTATCTTCTTCAGACATTTTTCCGCAATCCGATCGCAGGCCCATTTGTCCTTGGAATCTCGTCAGGTGCTAAGCTCATGGTGGCAGTCATAATGATCTTTTCCCTTGGAAACGCATGGCGGCTGAGTTCTGCGGCCATGATCACCGCCGCATTTTTGGGTTCTCTGCTTTCTATGGGGCTGGTTCTCATTATGTCCGGCCGAGTTGAGCACATTGCGGGGCTGATCGTCAGCGGAAGCATGATCGGCTACATTTGTTCGGCAATAACGGACATCCTCGTAACCTTCGCCGATGATGCAGATATCGTGAATCTTCATAACTGGTCGAGAGGAAGCTTTTCTGGTATTTCATGGGAAAATGTAGCAGTGATCTGTCTGGTGGCATTTCCGGCTTCCCTTGCCGTGTTTTTTCTGGCAAAGCCGATCAACGCCTATCAGATGGGGGAGGCCAGTGCAAAGAGCATGGGCGTAGACGTAAAACGCCTCAGAATATATATGGTTCTTCTTTCCAGTCTTCTTTCCGGCTGTATCGTAGCGTTTGCCGGACCGGTATCCTTTGTGGGGATCGCAGTTCCGCATCTTGTGAGGCAGACTTTTCGCACATCGCGTCCGCTTATCCTGATCCCGGCCTGTTTTCTGGGCGGAAGCGTATTTTGCTTGTTTTGCGACCTGATCGCCCGCATAATATTGGCGCCCTCTGAGATTTCAATCAGCACGGTGACAGCGGTATTCGGTGCTCCGATCGTGATCCTTATCATGCTGCGGCGCAAGAGGGGAAGGGAGTAGAGATGGAAAATCATTTTTTTCATACAGAAGATCTTGCAGTCGGTTATCACGGAACCTGCGTAGCGGAGGAAATCCGGATATGGGGGGATCGAGGCAGGATCCTGACGTTGATCGGCCCCAACGGAGCCGGAAAATCAACGATATTAAAAACACTTGCCGGACTGCTCCCCACAGTACAGGGAACGGTTTGGCTGGATGGAAAGCGGCTGGAGCAGATTCCGAGAAAGGAGCTTGCGAAAAAAATAGCGGTTGTATTTACGGAGAAGCCATCCGGTGAATTTTTGACGTGCCGGGAGGTAGTGGAGGCCGGGCGATATCCTTATACAGGTCGTTTTGGGCTTTTGTCAGCACGCGATAAAGAGGCTGTTTCGGAGGCAATGGAGCTCGTAGCCGTTTCCGATCTGGCAGACAGACCCTTTGACTGTCTGAGTGATGGACAGCGCCAGAGAGTCATGCTTGCCCGGGCCGTTTGTCAGGAGCCACAGATGCTTCTTTTAGACGAACCGACCTCTCATCTTGATATTAAATACAAACTGGAATTTCTTACTATACTGCGGGAGATGGCCGGAAAAAAGCAGATATCCGTAGTGATGTCACTCCATGAGCTGGATCTTGCCGAGCGCGTTTCGGACATGCTTGCATGCGTAAGGAATGGCCGGGTGGAGCACTTTGGTACGCCGGAGGAAATATTTGTTCCCGGATATATGGAGCAGCTGTTCGGGATGCTTCAGGGAAGCTTTGATGTCGGAAGCGGTACAGCAGAGTTTTCAGCCCCCCAGGGCGAGCCACGGGTGTTTGTGATCGCCGGGGGCGGAACCGGAAAACAGACCTTCTGGCGTCTTCAAAGGGAGAGGATCCCCTTTGTGGTGGGAATCCTCTCTGAAAATGATGTAGATTACCCGACCGCCCATGCCACTGCTCGGCATGTTGTCCGGGAGGCAGCCGGGAAGACAGATCAAGCCGGGGAGCAGAACCACGCCGGAGAGCCGGATCAGGCCGGGCAGCAAAACCACGCAGAGGAGCAGGATCAAACAGAGCAGTACAC
>USQV01000050.1 GCA_900556965.1 uncultured Clostridium sp. | reverse complement strand
AGGGGAGAGGCTATGACTTTTCTTGAAATCGAAGCATTTTTGAATATTGTTCAATACGGGAGCTTTTCAGCAGCAGCGGAAAAGCTATATGTTACACAACCGGCTCTGGGAAGGCGGATCCGCTCTCTGGAGGAGGAGCTGGGATATTCCCTGTTCGTGCGAAACAAAGGCGTCCGGAATGTGCAGCTGACCAGACAGGGGCAGGCGTTTATCGGATTGGCACACCGATGGCAGGCATTATGGAAGGAAACGCAGGAGGAGGCACTTTTAGGGAGCGGCAGAAATTTTTTTGTTGCCAGCGTAGGAAGCCTTTTGGCGTTTATGTTGCCAAATGTATTTCAGACATTTATTAAAACAAATCCGGAATGCGCCCTTCATGTGACGACGCTTCATTCGGTGGACGCATATTCTTATCTGAACAACAAGACGGCGGATATTGCGTTTATTACCGATCCGATGTTCTCGTCCCAGATCAGTACAAATATACTGTTTGAAGAAAAGCTCTGTCTGGTTGCCGGAAAATGTCTGGGCCTTCCGGAAAAGATCCGAATCAGCGAGCTGGATCCCCGGCTGGAGATCCGGACTAACTGGGATGGAAATTTTGTTTCATGGCATAATTATTATTTCGGAAATGGTGCCCATCCGCGTGTCTATCTGGATGAAATGGGATTTTTACAATACTTTGCCCAGAACGGAGAGAATTGGGCCTTTTTACCGGTTTCGATAGCCCGGAGCATTGAAAAAAACGCACCGGTTTCGATCCATGATCTGGATGTAGAGCTGCCGAACCGGACGATCTATTATCTGAATCGTGTTCAGGATGAATCTCCTTATCAGGAAAAGCTTTTGGAGCTTTGCAGGCAGAAGCTGTCACAGGAGGAGGGGATCATTGTAAAAAGCGTGTGATACATACATGGTACCTTGTGATAAGAAACCTGCGGAGGGCGCGGGTATAAAGTAAGAGGGCAGCAGCGCCGACAAAATATCTGTCGGTGCCGCTGCCCTCTGTTCCTTTTTTTCTTAACGCTTATTGCTTCTTCTCCAGATATGCATCTTTTCTGCATTTGCGATGAGCTCATCACGGAACTGCGGATGTGCAACGGAGATGATCGCCTCGGCTCTCTGCCAGGTAGATAATCCTTTTAAGTTTACCTTACCGTATTCGGTAACCAGATAATGGATATTGGCGCGTGTATCGGTTACGATGGAGCCGGGGTTTAAGGTCGGAAGGATTCTGGATTTCAGCTCTCCATCCTTGGTTTTAAAGGTGGAGGAGCAGCAGATAAAGCTCTTTCCGCCCTTAGAAAGGTAAGCACCCAACACAAAGTCAAGCTGTCCGCCGGCTCCGCTGATATGCTTAATGCCGGAAGATTCGGCGTTCACCTGTCCGAACAGATCCAAATCGACGGCATTATTGATGGACATAAAGTTGTCGAGGGCGGAGATGGAGCGGATGTCGTTTGTATAGCTTACCGGAGCAGACATACACTCAGGGTTTTTATTTAAGAAGTCATACAGCTTTTTTGTACCGGCGCCGAAGCCATAGACCTGACGTCCCTTATCGATATTTTTTCTTGCACCGGTGATCTTTCCGGCATTTGAGATATCAACGAATGCATCAACATACATTTCTGTATGAACACCAAGATCCTTCAGATCGGATTTCGCAATGAGGGAGCCGACTGCATTCGGCATTCCGCCGATACCAAGCTGGAGGCAGGCTCCGTCCGGAATCTCGGAAACGATCAGCTTAGCAACGGCCTCATCGACCTCTGTTGCGGCAGCAGCTCCGCCCATCTCAGCGATGGAGGGGTTATTTCCTTCTACGATCATATCGACCTTGGAGATGTGGATCCCTTCCTCGGTTCCGCCGTAGCATACCGGCATGTTTTCGTTCACTTCCACGATAACGATCTTGGAGGTTTCACATACAGCAGCCATGTGGGAGGCATTGGGGCCGAAGTTGAAGTATCCGTGCTCATCCATAGGAGCAACCTGAAAAACAGCAACATCCGGTTTGGTTGAGGATTCTCTATAGTATCTTGGAAGCTCAGAGTAGCGGATCGGGACATAGTAGCTGAAGCCCTGTGCGATCGCCTTTCTCTCGATTCCGCCCATATGCCAGGAGTTCCATGTAAGGTGCTCCGCCGGGTTTTCAATTTTGAAGATTTCCGGTACCCACATCAGGATACCTCCGCGGAAATTTACATCTGTAAGCTCCGGCATCCTTTTTGCGATTGCCGCATCCACCGCAACCGGTGTTCCTGTAGTCCAGCCATAGTCGACCCAGTCGCCGGACTTTACTGCTTTGGCAGCTTCCTCTGCTGTCACAAGCTTTTCCTGATACATTTTTTTAAAATCCATGGTTTTCACCTGTCCTTTCGCATTGTCCTTTTGTTAGTGTAACATCGGGAAAAAGCGTTGTCAACCGATACCGCCGGGAAACAAACAGAGGGGGTGACAGCAGAAAAATCATCTGAAGGCAGTAGTTTTCTGTGCCAAAACAGGCCAATAGTTTGACAATTAATTAACAAAAAGCGAAAATTGTCGGGTCTTCAATGAAAGAAAGAGAGATGATAATAAAAACAACCTAACATAGTTGAGATTTAAAGAAAAATATTGTGAAAAACAACGGAAATCAATGACATATTCTTAACAAAAGCCGAGTTTTACTGTAAAAAATTCCATAATACGGAAAAGACGTCACGATATGGAATTTGATAAAGGAATAAAATTTGGAATAAAAAAATATCTTTGTTAATACGTTGTCATAAATGCCTTGTTTTCTGCGAAATATTGACATAATAAAAGAAAGTGGGAGGTGAAAAACAAAAAAAAATCATGTTAAATATTTGACAGCAAAATGCAAGAGTGCTATCATGAAGCTACTAAGGCAGGTAGGATTTTTTGCTCCGCTTTTTGCATGGAACATACGGCGGGACTATTCGCAGACAGCAGATGAAAACAGTAAAAGCTGGGGTGTGCTGCCGGCCTGACCTGGTATCAATAAGGAGGAAAAAAACTATGGCTAAAAAAATTGTACTGGCAGGAGCCTGCCGCACGGCGATCGGAACCATGGGTGGTGCATTAAGCACAGTGCCGGCATCGGAGCTGGGAGCGATCGTAATTAAAGAAGCATTAAAGAGAGCAGGAGTTGCTCCGGAGAAGGTAGATCAGGTTTACATGGGATGCGTGATCCAGGCGGGACAGGGACAGAACGTTGCACGCCAGGCTTCCATCCAGGCAGGCCTTCCCATCGAGGTTCCGGCAGTTACCATCAACGTAGTCTGCGGTTCCGGTCTTCAGTGCGTAAATATGGCAGCACAGATGATCGAGGCCGGTGATGCTGATATCGTTGTAGCAGGCGGTATGGAAAATATGTCCATGGCTCCTTACGCAATGATGAAAGGCCGTTTCGGATACCGCATGGGCAACGCAGAATTAGTAGATACTATGGTGAATGATGCATTATGGGATGCATTCAACCATTACCACATGGGAATCACTGCTGAGAACATCTGTGAGCAGTGGGGACTTACAAGAGAAGAACTTGACCGTTTTGCAATGGTAAGTCAGAATAAGTGCGAGGCTGCCCAGAAGGCAGGCGCATTTAAGGATGAGATCGTACCGGTCGAGGTTAAGACAAAGAAAGCTACGATCATTGTAGATACCGACGAGGGACCGAGAGCAGGATCCACAATGGAAACTCTTGGAAAGCTCCGTCCGGCCTTCAAGAAGGACGGTATGGTAACAGCAGGTAACTCCTCAGGCATCAACGACGGTGCAGCAGCCGTTGTCGTAATGAGCGAGGAAAAGGCAAAGGAGCTGGGCGTAACACCGATGGCAACCTGGGTAGCAGGAGCTCTTGCCGGTGTTGAGCCGCGTATCATGGGAATCGGCCCGGTCGCAGCAACAAAGAAGGTTATGGAAAAGACCGGAATGAAGATCGGTGATTTCGACGTGATCGAGGCAAACGAGGCATTTGCAGCTCAGTCTGTAGCAGTAGGAAAAGAGCTCGGCTTTGATCTCAACAGATTAAACCCGAATGGCGGTGCTATTGCATTAGGACATCCGGTAGGAGCATCAGGATGCCGTATCCTGGTAACACTTCTCCATGAAATGCAGAAGATGGATGCGAAGACAGGTCTTGCAACCCTCTGCATCGGAGGCGGAATGGGCTGCGCGACAGTCGTTAAGAGAGACTGATCCGACCGAAACATGAGCGTGCAGTAATCAGACAATTACAGACTTGAATAAAGCAGCAGGAGGCGACTACCATGAGTTTTGTTACGTATAAGCAGGACGGCTTTGTCGGTATCATTACGATCGACCGTCCGGAGGCATTAAACGCATTAAACGCCCAGGTGCTTGAGGATCTGGACGATGTGATCGATAATATTGATTTTCATGAAACCAGAGCTGTTGTCGTTACCGGCGCGGGGGACAGATCCTTTGTTGCAGGTGCAGACATTGCGGCCATGAGCAAAATGACAGTAAAGGAAGCACGTGAATTCAGTAAATATGGAAACGATGTTTTCCGTAAGCTGGAAACACTTCCGGTTCCGTCTATCGCTGCGGTAAACGGATTTGCACTTGGCGGCGGAAACGAGCTGGCAATGAGCTGTGATATCCGCTACTGCTCTGACAATGCTGTTTTCGGACAGCCGGAGGTCAGTCTGGGGATCACACCGGGCTTTGGCGGCACACAGCGTCTTGCAAGACTTATCGGAACCGGAAAAGCAAAGGAAATGGTTTATTCCGCACAGAATGTCAAAGCGGATGAAGCATACAGGATCGGTCTTGTAAACGGCGTGTGCTCGAAGGAGGAGCTTATGCCGACGGTGATGAAGCTGGCAAAAAGGATTGCATCCAATGCCCCGATCGCGGTAAGATATGCAAAGGAATCCCTTACAGACGGATATCTCTGCGATCTCGATCATGCGATCTATATTGAAGAAAAGCATTTTTCCGAGTGCTTTGAAACTGCAGATCAGATCGAGGGAATGAGCGCATTCCTTGAAAAGAGAAAGGTTGACGGTTTCAAAAATAAATAACCATTTTTTATAGAACAATAGGCGAATTACGATCGTTAATGTTGCAAAAAGGAGATAAAATCATGAAAATCGGTATTATTGGTGCCGGAACAATGGGATCCGGAATTGCACAGGCATTTGCACAGACAGAAGGCTATGAGGTTATGCTGTGCGATATTAATGAGACCTTTGCCGCTAATGGCAAAAATAAAATTGCCAAGGGCTTTGAAAAGAGAATTGCCAAGGGCAAAATGACTAAAGAGGATGCAGATAAGATCCTTGCGAAGATTACAACAGGCGTTAAGGATATCTGCGGAGACTGCGACCTGATCGTAGAGGCTGCGATCGAGAATATGGAGATCAAGAAGCAGACCTTTAAGGAACTGGATGCGATCTGCAAGCCGGGCTGTATCTTTGCTACAAACACCTCCTCTCTCTCCATCACAGAGATCGGCTCCGCAGTTGACAGACATGTAGTCGGCATGCATTTCTTTAATCCGGCTCCGGTCATGAAGCTGGTCGAGGTCATTGCAGGTCTTAACACACATCCGGAGGATGTAGAGACAGTTAAAAAGATCGCAGAGGAGATAGGTAAGACACCGGTGCAGGTGGAAGAAGCAGCAGGCTTTGTTGTTAACAGGATCCTGATCCCGATGATCAACGAAGCAGTCGGCATCTATGCAGAAGGCGTGGCCTCTGTTGAGGGTATTGATACAGCAATGAAGCTCGGTGCAAACCATCCGATGGGGCCGCTGGAGCTGGGCGATCTGATTGGCCTTGATGTTGTGCTTGCGATCATGAATGTACTGGAATCAGAAACAGGCGATTCCAAGTATCGTCCGCATCCGCTTCTTAAAAAGATGGTTCGCGGCGGTCTTCTCGGAAGAAAGAGCGGAAAAGGCTTCTACGATTACAGTAAGTAGTTGCATAAATCAGCAATTTGGTATAAAGTATAAGTATAGAAAATATGGATGCCTGGCGGTGATATTATGCCGCCGGGCTCCCGGCATGTTTGTGTGAAAAAAATAACAATCAGGTCTTCGGATCAGGTATTGGATATTTCTTTTCACAGGACTAATTTATTCCGGTACATTGGCGAAATGAAGCATCCGCATTTCCCTATGTTATATATGATATTATTCAAGGAGGAACTAAAAACATGGATTTTACATTAAGTAAAGAGCATGAAATGGCGAGAACATTGTTCCATGATTTCGCCGAGAAGGAAGTCAAACCCCTTGCTCAGGAGGTTGACGAGGAAGAAAAATTCCCGGTAGAGACTGTAGCTAAGATGGCTAAGAACGGTTTCCTGGGAATTCCGGTACCGAAGGAGTACGGCGGACAGGGCTGTGACCCGCTTACCTACGCTATGTGCGTTGAGGAGCTTTCCAAGGTTTGCGGCACAACAGGCGTTATCGTTTCCGCTCATACATCTCTTTGCATGGATCCGATCCAGACCTACGGTACAGAAGAACAGAAGCAGAAATTCCTTGTTCCGCTTGCAAAGGGCGAGAAGCTCGGTGCATTCGGTTTAACTGAGCCGGGCGCAGGTACAGACGCTCAGGGTCAGCAGACAAAGGCTGTTCTTGACGGTGAGGAGTGGGTATTAAATGGTTCCAAATGCTTTATCACAAATGGTAAGTATGCGGATACATATATCATTATCGCTGTTACAGGAACAGTGGAGAAGCGCGGTAAAATGCAGAAGGAAATTTCCGCATTTATCGTAGAAAAAGGAACACCGGGCTTTACATTCGGTACAAAAGAGAAAAAGATGGGTATTCGCGGATCCGCAACCTACGAGCTTATCTTCACAGACTGCCGCATCCCGAAGGACAACCTGTTAGGCAAGAAGGGTGAAGGCTTCAAGATCGCTATGCATACTCTG
>USQV01000049.1 GCA_900556965.1 uncultured Clostridium sp. | reverse complement strand
TCATCGCCTCCCCCGGTCTTTCCGTTTCCGGATAAGCAGCTCCCGCATGGAGTGCAGTTTCCTCCGTGTAGGAGATATCCCCCAGATCCTTTGTCATCAGTGCAAAGAAAAAGTCATTCACGCTCCTTAAGACCTCGGGACGGCTTCTGAAGTTCCGATCCAGCTCGATCTTCTGACAGGTGCTGCCTTCCGATCCGTAGGTTTCATACTTTTCCAGAAAAAGCTCCGGCTTGGCCAGACGGAATTTATATATGCTCTGCTTCACGTCTCCTACCATAAATACATTCGGCCTTCCGAAGCGTTCTCCGGAAAGCAGCCGGATCAGAGTCTCCTGAACGTCATTGCTGTCCTGATATTCATCGACTAGGATCTCCTCAAAGCTTTTTGCCAGCTCATCCGCTACCGGCCCCGGCCGGTGATCCTTTGACCCTCCGGTCAGGATCTCCAGCGCAAAGTGTTCCAGATCATTAAAATCCACAAGATTCTTTTCTTCCTTCCGCTCCTGAAAGCGTGCAGTAAATTCCTCCGTCAGCTCCAGAAGCATAAAGATCGGTTCCCGGCAGGAGATCATGTCGGAAAACAGGGTCTCCATATCTCCCGGGGCATAAAGAGAGATCATTGCCTTGATCCCGTCCTTGACCCTGTTTCGTATTGCAGCCGCTCTCTCCTTTTTTTCGGGCTGTACCTGCTTTCCCCGGACGGCCGCAAGCCGCCCGAAGGTCAGTGCAGAGAGATTTTTGTGAAGCTCCCTGTAATCTCCTGCCGCCTCCAGCCGCCTTAATTGGGCCAGATCCTCTAAAAGCATCGGCAGATATGCCTCCGGCCCGTCTGCCTCATTAGCAAGCTCGATCGCCTCCTCGATCTGTTTTGCATACTCTGCTGCCTGCCTTTTGGCATCCTGCATCAGATACTTCATCCATTCCGTCTTATCAAAGCTCTCCGGACGATCGGCATCCTCTTTTCTGAGCTCATCCCTGCAGCGGGCGATCCATTCTCCGGGCCATGGATTACTCTGGGAAAACCTCCACATCCTGAGAATATACTCATCGAGTCCGCTGTCTGCTTTACCGGATGCATAGGCATCCACGAAGCGGAAAAAGCGGTCATCATTTCTTCCGTAGTATTCCTCCAGAAGCTCCTTCATGACATCGGCCTGTAGTAACAGCAATTCTCCCTCATCGGCGATCCGAAAGCCCGGATCCATATCCAGCTCATTAAAATGCTCCCGCAAAAGACGCAGGCAGAAGCTGTCGATAGTGGTGATCTTTGCATGATGGATCAGCGTGGACTGCCTCTCCAGATTTTCATTCTCCGGGTCTGCCTCCAGACGTTCCTCCAGTGCCGCTCCGATCCTCTCTCTCATCTCTGCCGCCGCCGCATTGGTAAACGTCATGACCAGAAGCTGATCAATGTCGACGGGAGCATCCTTATCTGTTATCATCCGAATGATCCGTTCCACCAGAACAGCTGTCTTTCCGCTTCCGGCAGCCGCTGAGACCAGCAGGTTTTTTCCGCGTGTTGTTATGACCTTTTCCTGTTCCTTTGTCCATTCGACCTTAGCCAAAGCTCTCTCCTCCCTCAGCCCTGCTCTCCCCGGCTGCTTCCATATTGTTTTCGTCTTCCTCCGACTCAAGCTTCTCCCATATCTCCTCCGGTTTCATCTTTTTAAACCTCCGGAAGCCAAAGCCCCTTGTCTTAAGGTCGAAGCCGCATACACTGTGATAGGGGCAGTAATCGCAGGCTGTTTTTGCCCCCTCCTTATATGGATCCACCGCGATCCTGCCGTCAAGTATCTCCTCACCCATCGTCTTCAGACTCCTGTTCACATATCCGGCCAAAGCGGCAAAACGCTTCTGTCCTGCCACAGAGGATTTATATTCCTGAAGCAGCCCGTCTTTTAAAATGACCGGGATCACATCCGACTCCTTTTCCAGCTCACGATCCAGATGGTGGATCACTTCCATGCTGCTGTTTACCAGCCCGTTCATCCGAAGCTTTTTGAGGATCGCCGACTCAATATCTTCCTCAGTCATCTCTCCCTTTCTCTCAAGGATCGGATCGTCGATATGATAATAAAAAATACCGGCCGGAACCACCTCCTTCTTCGGATACCTTCTCTTTTCCATTCCGAGGGCGGCATCCATATAAACGACCAGCTGAAGCTGCAGACCGTGATATAAAAGGGCCAGATCAAAGGAAGTGCTTCCGGATTTATAATCCATGATCTTTACATAGACCTTGTCCTCATCCTCAAACACATCCATGCGGTCGATCCTGCCCCTCAGGTTCAGCATTTCTCCTCCCTTAAGCGGTATCCGGGTGCTGACATCCACCTCAAATGCCTCCGGCTCAAAATCTCCCTTCTTTATCTGATAGATCAGCGCCCGTATCGTGCGGTCAGCGATCCTCTCGACCTTCTTGGCCAGATAGGCATTCCGAGCCGAGCTGTTCATGATCGTATTTCTATATTCCAGCGTCACCTGCTCCACACAGGTCTTTACCATAGCCTTCCGCTCTGTTTCCTCGATCGAACGAAAGTCCTTGCCCTGCATTTTAACAGCTTCAAAGAATAAATCGATCGTCCGGTGGAACAGATTTCCCATATCGGAAAAATCCAGCTCATATTCCCGTCTTTCTCTAAGCTCCAGTCCCTGTCTTAAGAAATGAGCATAGGCACAGGCCGCGTATCCTTCGATCCTTGTGACGCTTCCGTTTAAAACATTTCCGTACAGCGCCCTGGCAGCCGATCTTCCGATCCCGGTCTCCTTATAGGAGTAGGAGCAGGCTTTTGCCAGCTCCTCCATATTCTTTTTTTCCGCCTCCTGAAGCGAAAGCCAGCCGTACAGCTCCTTTGCTCCCGGATCCTGATCGATCTTCTCCGAATTCTGAAGCCATTCGATCACCGCCTTTTTCGCTGCTTGAACGGAGATCCGCACGTCCTTTTTTTCTTCTGCTGTCATAATGCATGCATCCGGAAACCATTTTTTCAGCTTTCCGATCAGAGAAGATGGCCGCAGGGTCTTTCCCTCTGCTGAGAGCAGGGACCATGAGACAAACAACAGCCTTTCCGGCTTTGTCAGCATTAAATAGAGATAAAATCTCTGCATAAAGCCTTCCTCCCGTGCCGTCGGAGCAAGCTCAAGAGAGCTTTTTTTCAGCACCTCTCTCTCCCGGTCGGTAAGAAGACCCCCTTTTTCTGCGTTTTCCGGAACAATTCCCTCATTGACGCCGACAAAGAACAATGCCTTGATCTCTGACAGTCTTGTACGCTTGAGATCACCGGCAACGACGCGGTCGGCCCCGGCCGGTATCATTCCGACCTTAAGCTCAGAAAGTCCCGCACTCAGGATATCCAGATATTCTCGCTTTGAGATGGTTTCCGTCCCTAAAAGCTCATAAAACCGTTCCAAAAGCTCCATGACAAGACCATAAAGTTCTTCGTATTCGCGTGCTTCCTTCATAAGCCCTCGGGCAGAAAATTCCTCTGCCCGCTGTTCAAGCTTCCTTTCCACAGAAAGAGCCTGAAGAAGCTCGATAAGAGCCTCTGTGATTTCCCCTACGGTTTTGTCACGGCCCTCTGCCTTTTCCTTCCATATCTTAAGAGGAGCTAAAAGTTCAGCCTTAAACTCATTCATTTCCTCCAGATTCAGCCGTCCTGCACCTTCTGCTTCCTTTTCCCATACAGAATCCCAGCCCTTAAAGCCACGGATCCCGAGAGAGCGGACATAAACTTCCATTCGATCCAGTTTTTCGAGCTCCTCCGTTACGAGTCCTGTCCGAAAATACTGGAACATGCTCTCATAATCAAACCCTTTTCTTAAAATCTCCAGTGCGCTCTTTATCAGCCTGACCATGGGATTCCCGGACACATCCTTTTTTTCATCGAGGAACAGAGGAATACGGTTTTCCTCAAACTGCCTCTGCAGCTCTTTGGAATACCCCGGAAGGTCACCGCAGACCACAGCGATATCGCGATAACGGTAACCATCCTTTCTTACCAGCTGCTGGATCTGGTTTACAACAAGCTCGACCTCCTCTGCCGGATTTTTTGCTGCCGTCAATGACAGGCCCTCCGGAATGCCGCGATAGGCATGATAGGGATAGCGGAACATGTTTCTTTCCAGATGATCCAGAAACGGACTGTTTAAAAAACGCTTAATGGGTCTGCCGGAAAGCCGGATATCCTCGTGGACAGGAAGCTTCCGGTCATTAGCCAGCGCCCTTAGCTTTCCTGCCATCTTCCGGCTCATATCAAACAGATCTGATTCCTTTCCTTCTTCGTAAAGCTCCACGCTCTCCGGTACGGTGACCGTTACATAAAGCTCTCTTGAAAGTCCCATTAACAATCCGATCAGGCGATACTGCACCGGAGTGAAGCCCGTGTAGCCATCCAGAAGGATCACACTGTTTTTTAACAGCCTTGAGCGCTCCACGCCCCGGCATAACACATCAAGGATCTCCTCAAGGGTGATGTAGCGCTCCTTCGTAAACTCTCTGAACGCACCGTAGATCACATTCATATCCTCCAGCTTTCGCAAAAGGAGAGGTGTCATCTCCGCTTTTCCCATCTGTTCACGGATAAGCTCCGGCGTGACCCCGTACTGGTAAAATTCCGACAGCATGGATTTGATCTCATTCATGAAGCCGGTCTGGCTCAAATGGGCGGAAAAGGCCTGAAGCTCATCCCTTTTCTCTCCTGCCAGCTTTCTTAACACCATGATCTTTCCGGTATCATCAAGGATCTCCGGCTGAGGCATAGACAGCTCGGAAAAAACACGCCATGCAAGACGTTCAAAGCTTACGGTATCTATATTCATGGTTCCGTGGGACGGATGCATCCGGATCAGCTTTTTCTGCTCCTGCATCGTGCTCTGCTCCGGAACGATGATAAAAAACTGGCTCTGCGGCTCCTTGATGGAACGCTCTATGATCTTTCTGTAAATATATTCTGTTTTCCCGGCACCGGATCCGCCGGTGATCAGCGTAAGACCCATTCTAAATCCTCCCGCTTACTGTTGATTTCGTTATTCTCCTGTCTATTGTACCATTCTTTCTGTTCCCGGCACAACCGCATTTTCAGATCAAAGCTCCATGGGATCTAACCCGGGATTTCTCTCGGGCATGTCTGTGACATATATAAACTTATCCGATCATAAACTGTGTAAAAAACAATAAGGAGCAATCCATGAGTTCAAAAACCAGGATCATCGTCCTGAGGATGAAGGAGATCATCTACACGGCCCTGTTTATCGGCTTTGCATTTCTCCTGATCCTTCTCCTTTTCTTCATGTTCCGCCCGGAAAGCAAAAAAGAAAGCGAAGAAGAAACCACCCGTTCCGCTTCCTACACCCCCGGTCTCTATTCGTCACCCCTTTCCCTCGGAGGGCAGAATGCCAATGTGGAGGTGACCGTAAGCAGCGACCGGATCGAATCGATCACCCTTGTTCCATTAAGCGATTCCGTTGCTGCCATGTATCCCTTAATGCAGCCGGCCATGGACGCCCTTTCCCCTCAGATCCTTGAAGCCCAATCTCTGGAAGGACTTGAATACCCCTCCGGCTCCCAGTATACCTCGATGGCCTTAATGCGTGCCATAAGAAAGGCCCTCGAAAAAGCCCTTCCATGAGAATGGCATGAACATATTTCCTATTTTTACAAAAACTATTGACAGAGCTGCGCTTATCGATTATACTTTGCGGCGTAGCGATAATTTATCGTGGTAAATTGCTAATTTGCTAATTCGCTAATTTATGAAACTATCGAAATACGATAAGAAGGAGGATCATTCCATGAAAAACACCAGATTGCTCATAACCCTTACACTCACACTTTCAATGGCAGCTTTGACAGCCTGCACCCAGACGGTGACGGCTGTGCATCCGGTCTTAGGTTCCATGCCTGCTGTTACAGCAGAAGCTGCCGATACCAGTTCTGCAGGAGGTGAAAAGGAACATTCCTCCAACCGACTTCAGGATATTCTGGATCGCGGATACATTGAGGTGGCTACCGAACCATATTTTGCTCCCAATGAGTTCATTGATCCGACAAAAACAGATGATTCTAAATATGTAGGCTCCGATATCGAGCTTGCAAAATATATCGCCAAGGATCTGGGGGTAGAGCTTCGATTAAAGCCTATGGATTTCACCAGTGTTCTCGGAAGCGTCAGTACCGGAAAATTTGATCTTGCGATCTCGGCTCTTGCCTATACTCCGGCACGGGCAGAAACCCTGAATCTCTCCAAAGGATATTATTTTGGCAGCGAGGATCCCCAGAAGGCCTACGGACTTCTGATCCGGAAGGAGGATGCCGATAAAATCCGGAGTGCAGAAGACTTAAAGGATCTGACCATCGTGGCTCAGAACGGCTCCCTTCAGGAAATGTTCGTAACAGAACAGATCCCTGCTTATAAAAAACTCAATCTGGTATCCTCGACGAACGATGCCTTTTTAATGGTGCAGACGGGCCGTGCCGATGCTGTTTCCGCTTCCCTCAATATGGCTCAGCTCTATCTGGATTCCAACCCGGATTGCGGTCTGATGATCCTTCCCGATTTTTATTTTACTGTCGATGAAAATGTGCAGGGCACAAGGATCGGTATTCCGAAGGGAGAAGACGAGCTCACCGACAGGATAAATGGGATCATTGATGAGGTTCTGGAAAAAGATCTCTATAATCAATGGTACGAGAGCAGCAGGGAATATGCAAAAACTCTCGGCCTCGATGTGTAGGTCAAAAAAAATGAAATAGGATATCGCCAAAACGGTTGCCCGCAATTTTTTCTTATGCTAAAATAATTTTACTTATATCATTATACTTAAGGAAGGAATTGCCATGAACCGAATCGATCCACAGCTCTGGAAGCAGGAGCTCCCTGAATTCAGAGAAAAAACAGAAGCTTTTTATGCCGGACAAATAGATAAAAAT
>USQV01000048.1 GCA_900556965.1 uncultured Clostridium sp. | reverse complement strand
ATGGGTAACCGTGACCGGGCCGCCCTGCTCGATCTGGCGTTTAAACAGCGGGATGACCGAGCCGTTACTTCCAAGGACATTTCCAAATCGGACTGCCACAAAATCTGTTTTTGATCTGGCATTCATCATCTGGATGACCATCTCGCACATCCGCTTGGATGCCCCCATAATATTGGTCGGATTGACCGCTTTATCTGTGGAGATCAATACAAACCGCTTTGCGCCGTATTTATCGGCCGCACGGGCTGTCTTATATGTACCGAACACATTATTTTTAATTGCCTCATTCGGGCTGTCCTCCATTAACGGCACATGCTTATGCGCTGCCGCATGGTAGACGATATCCGGATGATACTGTTCAAAGACAGATTCAATACGATGTGTATTTCGGACAGAGCCGATCAGTACAACGAGATCCAGCTCGGGATATTTTTCCTTTAATTCCAGCTGGATGCTGTAGGTCGTATTTTCATAAATATCAAAAATGATCAGCTGCTTCGGGTTATGGCTTGCAATCTGACGACAGAGCTCGCTTCCGATCGAACCACCGCCGCCTGTTACAAGGACTACCTTACCGGTAACGTATCCCATGATCACGTCCAGATTAACACGGATCGGTTCCCGTCCAAGCAGATCCTCGATCTCTACATTTCGGAGCTTGGAAATATTCACCTCTCCGTTAATCAGCTGATAGATCCCCGGCAACGTTTTTATATTGCAGCCTGTTTTACGGCAGATCTCGATAATGTTCTTTCTGTCCTTTGCAGATGCCGACGGGATCGCAATATAGATATCATCCACCTGATATTCCTTTACCAGCTCCGGGATATCCTCGCGGCTTCCGGCGATCGGAACGCCGTTTAATAATTTGCCGACCTTATTTTTGTCATCATCGGCAAAACACACAACACGGCCGTGAATATACCGGCTTGTATTCATCTCCTTTAAGATAACCGCACCGGAGGTACCAGCCCCCACGATCATGACCCGCTTGTTTCCCTGGGCTGTTTTTCTGTTCCGGCGGGCACAGGATAAAGACAACAGTGCCCGATGGGAAAACCGGATAACGATTTCCTCCGCACAAAGGAACGCAAAGCAAATTAGAAAATAGCTTCTGGGAACCCGGTGCTCCAGAAGCATCATCCCGGCGATCTGGATTAGCGAAGCTAACACACAGGCTCCTACGATATGTAATACCTCCCGTGCCCCTGCGACACTCCACATTGTGGAATACATGCGGCTTAAGAAAAACACAAGCAGAGTTGCAATAATATAATAAGGAAGATAGTTTGCAGCTGCTTCGCTATATACTAAGGGGATTTTGGCAACGCTCATGTCAAAGCGGATAAAAAGCCCGGCAAACGATGCAAGATATGTCGCAAGTACATCGGCAGCCATTAAGATCAGCATTCGGATCCTTTTATCCTTTGGCAGGTATTTTAACAGTATTTCATACATAATCTTTTCCTTCAGTTCTTTCTATTCATTTAATCTTAATCTGATTAATTATAGCATTGCCATATACCTTTTTCAAGCCTACTTACTATACATGATTCTTTTTCCATTTTTGTCAAGGAGCTCTCTTATCTCTCGTGCCACTCCATCATCTGCCTTCTCAACTCTCTCCATCACATCCTCAACACGGCAGTTAAGGATCTCACACAGCAGATCGATCGTGTGGGTAGAAACGTAGCTGTCCTTGTGCAGCCGGTGCATCTGACTGGAGCTGATCCCATAATGATTAATAAGCTTATACTGGCTGATCTGTTTTTCCTTCATCGTTTTCCACAGCGGTCCATACGAAATTGCCATAGTTGATATCTCCTTTTTCATTCGTTTTTCTGGTATTTTTATTATCGTTTCTCATACAACTCCGGAGTATAGTGGATCACGCGTGTTCCGCTGTTTTCAAATTCAAAGGGAACATATAAGAGCTCCTCCATTGCCCTATGAACAGCCTCCTGCTTGTCTTCTTCCACATAGAATAAGAGGAATCCACCGCCTCCTGCCCCCAAAAGCTTGCCGCCAAGGGCTCCGGCCTCTATTCCTTTTTCATAGAGCCGGTCGATGGAATCGGTTGAGATCCCGGTTGAGATCCCGCGTTTTAGCTTCCATGTATAATCCAGCAGTCTGCCGAATTCTGCCAGCTCCGTCTTTGAGGTCAGGATCTTTTCCGCCTCATCCACGAGTTCCAGCATCTCCAAAAGCTGCTTCTCTTTATCCACCAGCGCCTTCTGCGTTGTTTTCTGGATATCTGAAGAAAATCTGGAAAAGCCGGTAAAATAAAGCATCAGATTTCGATTCAGCTGGGTTTTCCGTTCCGGAGAGATAATAACAGGATTTACCTCATATCCATCCGCATTAAAGTTGATCCGGTTCAGTCCTCCGTATGAGGCCGCAATCTGATCCTGAACGCCGCCGCTCTCCCCGCAGAGAACACGCTCCAGATAGATTGCATCGTCCGCCAGCTTCTTTTTATCTGCGTATTTTCCCTTTAACGCATAAAAAGCATTCAGCATGCCCACTGCAAAGGAGCTGCTGGTTCCGAGACCGGAACGGGCCGGAAGATCTGCCTCATAGGTAAGGCGCAGCTCATGCATATCCAAATACTTCATGGCCTCGCGGATCGCCGGATGTTCGATCCGGTCTATTTCTGTCACTCTCTCGATCTTCGCATAGGAAAGCTCCGTCGAATAATCAAAAAAGCGGGGAAGATGCCTTACATTAACATAACAATATTTATCAAAGGTCGTAGATATAACTGCTCCGCCGTGTTCCTTATAGAAATCCGGGAAATCGGTGCCGCCTCCAAAAAAAGACATCCGAAATGGGGTCTGTGTTATAATCATTTTTCTTCTGTTCTCCTCTCGTCCATACTCAATATCTTATTGACTGCCTCCGAAAGACTTTCGCAGGCAAGCTCCGGCTTTACATCATATTTTCTGTCTTTTCCCGCCTCGCCTGTCATAACAAGTGCCGTGTGCATTCCCGCATTGAGCCCTGTCTGAATATCAATCGTCGTATCTCCGATCATCCATGAAGCCGAAAGATCGATATTGTATTTTTGTGCTGCCTTTTCGATCATTCCGATCTTCGGCTTTCTGCACTCACACGGGATCTTATAGGCCGGATTTTCCTCCGGATAGCCTTTATCCGGATGATGAGGGCAGAAAAATACATCATCCAGAAATACACCCTTCTGTCCGAGAAGTGTCGCCATTTTCCTGTGGATGTTCTCTACCTCCTCGATCGAACAGAGTCCTCTTGCCACTACGGGCTGGTTTGTAACAACGATCCCCAGATGGCCTGACCGGTTGATCCTCCCGATGGCCTCGACCGCATCGTCCTCAAGCTCAAAATCTTCTTCCTTATATATAAGACCCTTATACTTATTTAATGTGCCGTCGCGATCCAGAAAGATACAGCTCTGCTTCTCCCTCAGACATTTTTTAGAGATAAAGCCCCGTTCGATATCCGAAAGCGTCTGGTTGATGCGGTCTACGGTTCCTACATCCTTAACATACTCCGGAGAGCGATATCCATAGACAGGTTCTCCCGCCTCGATCATCTCCCGGAGCACATCATTCTCCAGATTTTTCTTTACCGGCTCCGGAACGAGGTCACATATTTTTTTATCAAACACAAAGATCCCCGCATTGACACAATTATCGTACCAATAATCTCGCTTATTATGCTTGGAATCAAATTTCAGGATGCGGCCGTCCTCCTCCATAGCCAGAAGATCCGAATCGAAGGGATGGCCGTTGGGATGGACAAACAGCGTTGCTGCCGATCCTTTCTTCTTATGGAACCGGAGCATTCTGGAAAAGTCGATATCAAAGAACAGATCCCCCGACATCATAACAAAGGTATCTTCGGTCAGCATATCCTTCAGATAATAGAAGGAGCCTGCGGTTCCCAGCGGAGTATCTTCAACAAAATACCGGATATTCACGCCGAATCGGTCTCCGTTCCCGAAATATTCCCGGATTTTTTCGCCCAGATGTCCTATGACCATAATAATATCGGTAAATCCGTTTTCCCTTAATCGCTCCACCTGCCATAAAAGGAGCGGCTTCCCCGCCACCATGACCATCGGCTTCGGTATTTCATCCTTGGTAAGAGCGGCTAAGCGTGTTCCCTTACCGCCCGCCATGATCACTGCCTGTATTCTGTGTTCATTTGCTGACCTGCCGGTTGTTTCGTTTGCTAATTCGTTTGTTAATTCTTCTCTCATTATTTTCTCCATTATTTTTCCTCGACACCGGATATCTCGTCTTTCCCTTTGCTGACCCTGTTTTTGCAGCATACTCCCAGAGAAAGTAGCTGAATCATAAACGGCATTGCAATCGGAAGGTTTAGATTTACCACTGCCTGCGTGATATACGCCAGCACTGCAAACAGACATGCCGCAACCTCCGGTCTGCCTTTAACCGAGCGGGCCATTCTTACAATCGCCGAAATTACAAAGGAAATGTAGGAAACACATCCGACGATCCCAATCGTCATCAAATACTGTAAATATTCATTATGGGCATTATCAAAGACCAGTTCCATCTCAATGATCTTATCCATGTAAAAGTTTTCCATTAAAAGCCGGAGCGTATCCGGGCCGAAGCCGAAGATCTTTTCCCGCAAAGAGAACATTTCTTTAAACATTTCCATACAGTTGATCCACGCAAAGCCTCGGCCTGATCCCCAGCGTTCATCAAAGATCACATAGCCTTTAACTGCCGCATATTTTTCCACATTTCCTGCAATATTCGCATCATATAAAACATACAATACAGTCAGCCCGATTGCTGCCAGCAGGAGTCCCCAAGCAACAGAAAGCCATCTACCGAGGCGAAACTTTTCCGCCTTATATAGATACGTAAGAACAACAGCAAAGAGTGCAAGTGCCCAGAAAAGAACGATTATCTTAGAAAAGCCTTCATATTTTATGGCCAGATTAAAAAGACTACGTGTTCCTAATACTTTCTCCGCATACCGCACATTGATCCAACCGACAAATCGGATCACGCTGATAAACGAAGCCACAGAGATCCAATACCGGCGAAAGCCGCGTTTTGACCGGAACAGATAGAACGGGCTGAGGCCAAACAATGCTCCCAGAGAAAGGTAGGCATTGTCACTGTTGCCTGTAATGATCGCAATACCGGCAATAAGCATGACCACATAATACAGGAATGTCCGAATATATCCGGTCTCACATGCAAAAAGGATCATGGATACGGCAAAAACCAGCCCGACATAGATCGTATAGGTGTTGATATTTCCAAAGGTGGAACTATAGATTGCAATCTGGCTTGATGACAGGTTCTCTTTAAAGCCAAGAATATCCATATTAAAATAGTCTGTGATCCCAAACAGGCAGGCAAGAACACCGACAAACAGGAATGCATCCAGATAGTATTTCTTCAGATCAGAGAATCTGGTCACAAAAAAGTAAACGATCATGTATATAGTCATCAGGAATAGACCGTTGTAACGTCCCTGAGTTCCCCAGAAGGCATCCCAGCGCCAATCTACACATAAGAACCATGAGATCAGATTGCTGGCCCAAAATGCCAGCATCGCCCAATCGACAACTCTCAGCTTTTTTATTCCTCCAATTAAGGCTTTGATACTAAATCCCTTCAGACAAGCCGACACCCTGCCGCACAGCACACCCCAAAGAAGCATTGCTGCCGCCATAACGATCGCTGCGCCGCTGTAAAACTGATATTTTGTTTCCAGCATATCATAGTAATAGTCATGGTATACCAACGGGAAAACGCATAAAATCACCAGATTGAATACCATCATGATCCGGGCTGCACCGGTCTTATAATTTACTTTCATCGCCATACGCACTCAAAAAATCTCCTTTTCAGCTGTAAAGTCAGTCCTAGTATATCACTGAACTCCACTTTTAGCAACTTGACGATACTGCTGCCGCAACATTGCCGCATCATTGCCGCTATTGAGCTCATAACATTGCTTCACCGTTGCCGCTATTGGGCTCATAGCATTGCTTCACCGTTACCGCTATTGGGCTCATAGCATTGCTTCACCGTTGCCGCTATTGGGCTCATAGCATTGCTTCACCGTTGCCGCTATTGGGCTTGTCTTTCCCTTTGCAATATGGTATGATAGCCGCATCTGACATCTATATTCTATATATTGTACTTGTTCTATTATTCCTTCTGTTTTGTTTCCATTATATTTCCAACATAATAGGCATACATGATCGAGAGAAATTCACCGTTTCGCGGACGTATCGTAAGGGACTTTCCGGTCATCATTTTAAAGTAACCGTTCTCAGCCTCCCGTTCCCATAGCTTCTCAATTAAAAATCTAAGATTTCTTTCTACGCTTGAGATCGAGGTATTATACCGCTTTGCGATGGGCGGATAGATTCCCTTTGATATAAAAGTTAAGCTGGCGGGATCCGCCTCCATTATTTCCAAGGCGTCACATAAGAATTTTTCCCCATAGCATGGTGTTTCTATGCCATGCTTCCTCAGATCATGATAGATCCTGTCTGTCACTCTTTCCATAGAGCTCCTCCTCTTTATCAACAATTATAACTGATTTTACCACGGCAGAAAATAGCCGGAAAGGAAAAAATATGAATACTATACAGGAAGATTTTCACAAAGATATGATAAATATAGGCGTTACCCACACGCTGCTGGGCGAACAGATCTTGTATCACGCCATGGATAAGCTGGCAGAAGATCCGATCTTACTATGCTGCGTCTCCAAAGCGGTGTACGCGGATATCTCTGCCCGGATGGACACAAATCCGGCCTGCATCGAACGGAATTTGAGAACCTTTGTCCATAAGCTCTGGAATATAGACGATCACGAATATTTAGATCGGATCGCAGGCCGACACCTGAAAAAGAAGCCGACAAACCGACAATTCTTAGATATGATGCGTTACTATTGGTATAAAAAAGAATGTGCCTCGGCGCGGTAGTGTTTTTGT
>USQV01000047.1 GCA_900556965.1 uncultured Clostridium sp. | reverse complement strand
CGGGTATCATTGTTCTCATCCGTTCCCTCATTTTCAATATAGATAAAGCCGCTGGGAAGTGTATCCCAGCCTGTGATTGTACTTCCGTCCTTTTTGTTATAGACAAGAGACGGACTCCCTAGGACGCTTCGTATCCTGCTCTGTCCCGTATATGTCTTTGTTCCCTCTGTTCCTACCACTTTAAGCGCCTTTGCGATGCCGCCGGGCCCTCGCGAGGTGATCGTAAGCCCGGTTATCTTACCGATACCGTCGATCTTCTCGCTTAAAGAATTTCCCGTTACTACCGTATTCCAGCGGAACATGGCAAAGTCAGAGTCAAATGCATGTACGTCATTCCTTTTTATAAACGCACCAAAGGCATCGTTAGACGAAAGATCCATGGTTTTTCCTTTTTCATCTAAGGTGACTGCACGAAGATAAGGCACACTGGAGGCTTCTGCTCCCCAAAGAGTACCGTCTGTACTGTGTCCGCAGGAGGTAGAGTAGTAAAACGCCTCCACCGGTTCTCCCTCATAGACCAGCATTTGGCCGAAGGTTTCATTCACGGCTGCATCCGTGGAATCAAAGGTACCTGTATTATTGTAGACCTGAAAATTGGTACTGTCATCCACATGAGCACCGTAAGCCGAATAGGTATTCCCCTGGATCTGCTTCCATGCATACGTTCGGGCACAGATCGCCTGGGCCTTTAACGCTTCGATCTCATAAGTGGACGGCATTTCACTCGGGATCACCCTCTTTAAATATTCTTCGAGGTTGACCTCATTAAGCAGAAGCAGCCCGTTTTCCTCAGCCGTAATCTCCACATGTCCCGGATAGACAGGGATCCCCTGGGCTCTCTCGATGGATTCGACCCGGATCAGACCTCCCTCATCAGTCGGCCGGAAGCTCATTCTTCCTTCCGATAGGCGAGGATCTCCCGATTCAATTGTAACGGTTTCTCCCGCCGGCACGGAATAAGTAGTTTTATTCTTTTCGCTGCCATATTCAAGAATTGCTGCACTGTCACAGCTTACTGTGATCTTAGAATGGAACAGGGATTTAAAGCCGCTTGTCATCAGCAGGATGCGGATATTTTCCATATCGGGCTTTTCTGTTGTTAATGCGGCACATATCTCTCCGCCCGCAACCACAAATATCTGGGCATGGTATCCGACCAGAATATCTTTTTTCTGCTGCTCCCGCAAGACGCCGAAGGTTCGATAAACCTTAAAATCCTCTGAAAGCGGAACCAGACCGTATCCCTCGATCTCGATCTCATTTTCGCGGACAGAAAGCACCGTGCCGGTAATTGAATCCTTTTTTAATACGAGCTTCTGCGGGCGTCCTTTTTTTAAATAAAGATCACCGATCTGACCCGTGATCTCCTCCTCATTTTTTAAAACACCCTTTACCGGAAATTTCCTCTGGATATTTCCGATAAAAATTGTCACCGTATTTCCGGAGCAGCCGGATATCCATGCGTTGCTGTATACGATCGCGTCCGAAACCACACGTTCAACTTTTATGATCTCGCGATCCCTGACTAAAAGCTCCACACGCCGATCAATATAGGAATCCATATACAGTCCGTCAAAGCGGAACTTTCCGTCACTTGTATACGCTGTCCACGCAGCTGCTGCCTCCACATTGCCGGGAGTTCCGTATATATCTGTTTCCAGCTTTTTTACATTGCCGTCCGGGTCACATGCCTTTCGAAAGCTGTCGTAAAATTTCCAGAATTCCTCCTGCCCGACTGCTTTTTTCGCCTTCCGGCTTCCGGCCTCTGTTATGTATGCGGAAAGCTCTCCGTCTGTTTTTCCAAGGGCCGCAGCGAACCCGGAAAGCTCCCCATAAGTGACCGCTGCAAGAGCTCTCTCCTCCTTTGCCGGACATTCTTCCGGATCCAGATATCCTGTTTCATAGAGGTAATCCATGTATTTTCCATACCATTCCTTATCGGAACCGTCAGAAAAATACGTGGTTTCCGGTGCGCTTTTTTCAATTTCATCCGCACTGTTTAAAGCCAGTGCGATCGCTCTGGACGCCGCGGCGCATGAAACACCGTTTCCGTGGGGCTCCAGCAGGACAATAACGATCAGCAGGGTGACAACTATCGTCATCATCCCTGCCACCCAGTTGATCATTTTTTTTGTTTCATCCATACTTTTCATTGCCTTTTCAGATATTTTCCACTGTCTTCATCGATCTTTACTAAGTCTTCATAATCCTTTGTTTCTGAAGATAGCTTTTTCTTTAACAGCAGGTATGTCTGCAGCTTTCCGAACAAGTCAAAAATTACGGCTGTCAGCGGAACAGCGATTATCATTCCGACAAAGCCATAGATCCCGCCAAACAGAAGAATGGAAAACAGAACCCAGAAGCTGGAGAGCCCCGTCGAGTTTCCGAGGATCTTCGGGCCAAGGATATTTCCGTCAAACTGCTGCAGAACAAGGATGAGGCCGATAAAGTAAAGGCACTGCTTCGGACTGATCAGAAATACCAGTACCGCACTCGGGATCGCACCGATAAATGGGCCAAAGAAGGGAATGATGTTGGTCACACCGACGATCACACTGATCAGGAGTGCATAAGGCAGCCGGAACAGATTCATCAGAATAAAGCAGATCACTCCGATGATCAGGGAATCTATAAGCTTTCCGATAATAAAGCCGGAAAATACTTTATGAATATAGCGAAATTCCTCCACTGTCGCGTTTGCCACCTGAAGGGGCAGAAACGTATAGATCAGTTTTTTTCCCTGCGCTGCCAGCGTTTCCTTGATATTTAAAAGATAGATCATAACGATGACGCCGATCAGAAGATTCTTTGCCGTTGAAAAAACTCCCATTACGCCGACCGAGACCCCGCCAAGGATCTTTTCCAGATTTTCAATGTTGAGGATCAGATTAGAACCCGCCCACTCCTGAAAATCGATTACGGCCTTCTGATAAGCGCTTAACACAGCTTCCTCTATCGGCGGATTATTGGCAAACAGTCCGGTCAGCCACTGGTATACATTCTGGACATATACCGGCATGGTGTTGATAATGCCCAGTATACTGGCATGAAGCTGGGGGATGATCATCATAGCAAGACTTGCCACTATCACATACAGGAAAAGAAGGCTGGCTGCGGTTCCCACGATCTTGCCGGCCGATGCGGCGCCCTTTTCACTTTTAAACAGCTTTACCGCCACACCGGAGGTGATACGCGCTCCCATATTGTAGACCGGAGAAAACAGAAAGGCCAAAATTGCACCGCATATAATCGGAGCAAGGATCGACAGGAGCTGTTTTCCCATACCGGCTACTGACTTTCTCTCTATAAACAGGAATACCAGTGCAACAGCAGCTGCTATTACCAGTACCGCGGTAACTCCTGCGTAAATGTACTTTTCAAATCTGTTATTCTTCATAGTTCCCTCTTTCCGGATCGTTACTCTGTTGAAATATCCTGTTACAGAATAACATATTTCTGTCTTTTGCTCAACTATATCCTTAAAAAACAGGAAAGCAGCGATTTCTCGCTGCTTTTATCTTTTGCAATCCCAAAATGCCGTTTCCTGCATAATTGACTCCTAGCTAGGCTAGGTGGGCAACCGCACTTAAACTTCTGCCTTCCACTCAAAAGGAGGCCTGACATCCGTTTAAAAATATAGGAATCCCGTATGTCAAAATGTAGGTTCAAAATAAACAGGATTATCGAACATTCCAGGAATTGCTCTCCTGCTTCGTTATGGATACATTATAGCGCATCTGATCTTTTTTGTAAAGCGGAATGAAAGACGCAAATGAATATCAGATGGTTTTAATTAACTCGCCCAGCTCCTTCGGAGTTTTTGCGATCCAGTCGGCTCCGGCCTTTTTCAGTTCTTCTTCACTGCCGTATCCGTACAGAATACCGATAGCCGGGATACCGGCTTTGTGGGCGCCTTCTATGTCATGGCGTCTGTCACCGACCATAACGATATTTTCTCTGCCGGTAAGCCCGTTTTCTTCCATCACATAGCGGATCACTTCAGCCTTTTTTGCTCTGTTATTATCATCGCATGCGCCGCCGATAAACTCAAAATAACGAGTCAATTCAAAATACTCCAGTACTCTCTTTGCCATTGTCTCTGGCTTTGAGGTGGCGACAAAAAGCTTAAAGCCTGATTTTTTCAATTCTTCAAGCATCTCCCTGATACCGGCATAGGGGGAATTTTCCATCCACCCTTTTTTATTATAATACTCGCGGAACACGAAAACAGCGTCCCGGGCATCTTTATCCGAAAAATGATAATATTCTTTAAAGCTGTCCGGAAGCGGAGGACCCACAAAGGGTTTGAGAATATCTAAATCCTCCACTGTTATCCCGTAATGCTTCAGGGCGTACTGTACTGCTCTTGTAATTCCCGGCATGGAATCTGTCAGTGTTCCATCCAGATCAAAGAAAATATTGTTCTTGCTCATACTTCTCTCCTCTTAAGCAATATAGTCAAAATGGATTTTGCTCCGCCCTCTTACCTTATTTAAAAAATTCATGATTTCCATGTTTGAACAGGAAATTTAAATGACTGTCGAACCATCTGACATTTTTTGAGGATGCCATTCTCCGGTTCATAAAGTACAGTGCACCGTCTGAGTAGTCTTCTCCTGTCAGAGCACATTCTACAGCTTTGACCGTCTCATTGCTGATCTTGCAGCGATCCAGAGAACCGTCCATAACGGGTGAGAACTGATATTTTTCATAGACAACCGATGTCACGTTGTCCGGAAATTCATCACTTTCCACGCGGTTTAAGATCACATTCGCCACCAAGATCCGACCTTTACGGTCACATCCTCCGGCTTCTGCCTGCACGATCTTTAATAACACCTTGTAATCACGGTCAGAAAGCAGGATCCGTTCGCTGCTTTCCTCCTGTACGGCCTCTGCCGTCTCAGCAGTATTTGTTTCTTTAACAGCCTCTGTTTCTTTAACAGGATCTGTTTCCGCTGTTTTTACAGCTTCTGTTTCCTGCGCTGCCTCTGGCTCCTGTGCTGCTTCTTGCTCCCGTGCTGCTTCTGGCTTTCCTGCCTCTGTAACAGCTTCTGTTTCCGAAGTCGCTTCTGTTTCCGACTCCGCTGCTTCTTCTGTACTTTCTTCTACAGTATTCTTTTCCTGTTCGTATCTGCTATCTGTTATATCAGACTGGGAGAGCTCACTCTCTGTCACGGCTGCTGCCAAAACAGTGGGCTCCTCCGGGTCACTTTCTTCCCCGTCCTTATCCTCCGGTGTTTCTGCAAACGCTACCAGCGCATTTCTGCCGCCTCCCCGGAAGTCTCCGGCTGTAAATGTGATTACAGTCACTACGGAAACTCCAACGGTCAGCACGACCGCGTCACGATGCATCTTTTTTGATACATTGACAAATAAGGATTTTACGAATTGGAATACTGTCTGAAGAAACGATTTCCATGTATGATTCATAGAACGCCTCTTTTCTCCACTGCATCATCACTCAAAGCGAGAAATGAGCATGGTTATTTTACCTCCCGTTTTGGGTGGTGTCTGTGATTATAGGGGAGAAAAAGGCCAAAAGTCAATACAGCTCCGTTATTTTTGGTGCATTTACTAACCGAATTTTAACGTTTGTTATAATTTTTTAACATGTTGCAAGAAAAAAAGCCTTATTTTATATGGATTTTTGTATGCATTGGTGGTAAGGGGTTTTTACAAATATTACAATTTTGTTAAATTTTATGTCCCCACTTTCATGCTATTTTCAGGGGTGTTTTGACTTATGTTAACTATTTTAATGTCAATTCTGTGGTTGTTGCTCCCACATACTCTGCAAGATCTACCGGTGAAAGGATGACCTGAACCCCTCTCATTACGGCACTCACTGCAATTTTTTCATATTGAAATGCCGATGGATCGATAAATGTCGGGAACCTTTTTTTCATTCCGATCGGAGAACAGCCTCCGCGGATATACCCTGTAGTGGAAAGCAGCTCCTTCATCGGCAGCATCTCCACCTTTTTATCTCCGGCTGCCTTCGCCGCTTTTTTCAGATCCACCTCATCATCCACCGGTATGCAGCAAACAAGAAATCCTGTTTTTTCCCCCTTGAGCACCAATGTCTTAAACATGCTTCCGTGGTCGACTCCCATCAGATCTGCCGCATGGCTCCCTGAAAGATCGTCCTCATCCACAGGATACTCCTTCGCCTCATATTGGATCTTTGCCTTATCAAGAAGACGCATTACATTTGTTTTAACAGCCTTCGCCATATTATTTCTTCCTTTCCATCTCGGCTACAAAATAATTACATCACAGCCTTTTCTAATGCTTCCTCAACATAGCCATTAAGGGTCATCTGACGCGCTAATGCACAAATAACTAACTGTTTGTGCAGCTCCGGAGAAATTCTGATATTAAAACTACCTTTATATGCTCTTTCTGGTTCTATTCCATCCTCTTTGCATGTTGCCAGATACTCGTCAACCGCTTCATGGAAATCATTTTTCAGATCAGTATAATTTTCACCTTCGTAAGAAATCAGTGAACGGATTCCCATGACTTTACCAAAGAAAATACCGTCTTCTTCTGAAACTTCCACGCTGCCAATATAACCTTTATATTCCATTGTATTTTTCACAGCAATCCCTCCTGTTCTAAAAATTCTACTAACTGTTTTACTTGGTACGATTTTAATTCTTTCTGCGGATGTGGTTTATGAAGCAAAATATTGCCATGTTCTTCACTAACAAACATAATTCTTGATCCGCTTGTTTTTCCTTTGTTGCTACTCTTAAAATCAAAATATTTTAATAATGTCTCTGCATCATCAAATGTAAAATCTTTCGGTTTACTTTTCAAATGCTCTATTAGCTTATCTTCTGTCCCATTAACTACTCCTTTGTACTATCATTATATACCAGAAAATATTATTTTGCAACTATTTTTAGTTGCATTCTTAAATACCGAATACCTTCAAATAACATAAAAACTCCTTCCTATCCACCAATACAGTGTTTTAGAAGGAGTTTTTATATGTTCATTATACTATGATGCTAGAGTCAAAAGGTCTAAACCCACATGAGCTTGCTCATAGGTGGGTGAAAGACCTTGGT
>USQV01000046.1 GCA_900556965.1 uncultured Clostridium sp. | reverse complement strand
CGCCAGCTCCGGCACACCGTCGCCGTTAAGATCTTGGATCGCATATCCGAACATATCGGAGACATTTTCCTCCTCGATCAGATCCATTTCACTGGCGATCATCAGGAAATTCTGTTCTCCTGCTCCGTAAGCATCCGGGAAAGCGTTCGGATCTGCTGCCAGCTTGCGGTAGCGCTCGATCAAATCATCATACGTTGTCCCTGCCGGAACCGATGCAGCTTCAAAGGAAAGGTCGCAGGCTTCAAAAGAAGCACAGGGCCAATCCTTTGTATTTCCCATCTCGTGATTTCCCCGGAACACACAATCCTTAAAGTTGATGCGAATGGCATCGCGGTCAAAAGCTTCATTGTTATAGCCCTGCAGCAGTTCCCCCTTGTTCAGGGATATCTCTGATTTCATGACCTCAGCCTGCGTATCTCCCAGTAGGAAAAACATTCCGTCATTGTCATGGAAACGGCAGTTTTCAAAGGTTGTTTCCGAAGTATCGAACAGATAGACGATGCCATCGGTGCATTCGTAGATCTCCGTTCCTGTGACGGTAAGAACTGCTGCATCCTCTGCATAGATCCCATACGTACCGCAGCCAAACAGACTGCAATCCGCCACGGTCACACTCTGAGAGGTAAGAAGCTTAAGGACATTGGCATCGCATTCACCCTTTTCGATCTCATGTCCCATGATCAGCCCCTTCAATACTGCGCCATCACAGTAGGAAAGAGTCAGCACATCTGCATATCCGCTCTCTGTGACCAGCTGCACGGAGCCGCTCTCCTCTGCCTCCAAGATCAGTCCCGGGGCATTATAAATAAAAAGTTCTCCTTGTTTCAACAGATCCGTATTTACATAGGCACCGGCTTTCGCGATCTCCTTCTCGGTCAAAGCAGAAAAATTGTAGATACCGGGTTTCAGAGTAATGTGGGCATCCGGAGCGATCGACGATATCAGCTCGGCGGTGGTGGAAACGGTAGCTGCCCATTCGGTCTTGCCTGCCGCAGAAGCCTCGGCTATTTCCATGGATGACTCCTCTGCGGATGAATCCATTTCGGTTCCCGTTTTCCCTGTGTCAGAAATATTTTTCGTTTCCTGTTTCGTACCCGGAGCCTTACCGCAGGCTGTCAGAACTCCTGAAAGCAAGAGCATCAGGCAGAGTGCGTTCCATTTCTTCATAGCATTCCTCCTTTTGTTTTTCATGCCGAACGTTTCTGTATTGTATGGTCATACTATACTATATATCCGAGTTTATTATACCATGTGATATCGTATAAAGCAAATCATAGGATAAAAAAAAGAGCCGGGCAAGTCAAGCGGACATTCGCAATCCGCTTCGCTACTTGCTCATAACCGAATAACTGCTCTGCAGTTTATCAGAAGGAGCTTGCACTCCTCCTGATACAAGCAAGTCCCCACCTACTGCTTATTGCCTTTTGCAATTGAAGCAGGGGACTTACTTGATTCTGTTAAAATAATCTTAAAAAAAAATAAAAATCTTCTTGTCTAATAGGGAAAAACAGAGTATAATACTCCCGACCTTCAGACAGCAGCTGTTCCAATAGAATGTCTGAGGCATCAAAATCGGGGGTTTTTGACCCCAATATCAAAATAATATAAATAGGAGAAAAGACATGGAGAATCAAAAGAAGAAAACAAATTCACTTGCCCAAAAGATGGGTATTTCTCTGGTATGCGGACTCATTGTTGGTATACTGCTGATGTTCTTAAGAGAATCCCTCAATGGATCCGGACAGGAAGCAGTATGGAAGACGATCAACGATCTTCTGTTCCAGGATATTACAGCAAAGGGTGCAGAAAAAGCCCTTGGCCTCTTTTACATCATTGGACAGCTGTTTATTCGTTCGCTTCAGCTTGTGATCGTGCCGATGGTATTTACCTCCATCACTCTTGCAATCGGACAGATCTCCGATACAAGAACCCTCGGAAGAATCTCCTTCAAAACAATTGCAGGCTTCCTTATCTGTTCCTTCTTTGCACTGGTTATGGCATGTGTTGCCGGTTATGCAGTTTACCGCAGCGGCTTGTTCAACATTCAGGTCGATGGACTGGAGGCAACTGCCGGTTCCACAGGCTCCAACCCGTTAAACGTTATTTTAAACGCAGTTCCGTCAAATATTACTTCTGTATTTGCCAGCAATACATCCGTTCTTGCAATTGTATTTTTAGCAGTCTGCTTAGGTCTTTGCATGAATGTGCTGGGTGAGGACAAGACAGCAACGATCAAGAAGCTTGTAACAGAGGTAAATGATATTGTTGTTGTATTTTTAAACTATGTGGTAACAAAATTCGGTCCGATAGCGATCTTCATGCTGCTTACAAGAACATTTGCAACCTATGGCATCAACCACTTAAAGCCGGCCCTTGCTTATGTTGTTGTTACAACGATCCTTCTTCTTGTATTCCTTTTTGTCGGATATCCGCTTTTTGTAGCAGTAAGCTCAAAGCTGAACCCGATGAAGTTTGCAAACAAGATCCTCAAGGTGGCTGTATTTGGCTTCTCTACATCCTCCAGTGCGGCAACTTTACCGTTAAATATCAAGACGACAACCGAGGAGCTTGGTGTAGACGAAAAGATCGCCTCCTTCGTTCTTCCGTTAGGTATGACGATCAATATGAACGGTACTGCAATTATGCAGGTAGTGGCTACCCTGTTTATCGCAGGCTGTGCAGGCTTTGAGGTATCCTTCGGCCAGCTTGTCGTTATCGCACTTCTTGCGCTGATTGCTTCCGCAGGTACTCCGGCTGCTCCGGGTGCAGGTGCGATCATCCTGTTCACGATCCTTTCCGGTATTGGTCTTGTCAATGACGGTGCGCTTTTAGCCTACAGCCTGATCCTTGCGATCAACCGTCCGATCGAGATGCTGGTAACATCCTTAAACGTAGTAGGCGATTCCGCAACAAGTATTTATGTTGCTAAATCTGAGGGAATGTTAGACGAGCAGAAATACAACGCATAATAATATGAGATAAAAAAGATGAGAGTTTCCGCGATCCGGAGGCTCTCATTTTTTGTGCACAAATATAAAAGAATACATGACGTTTTCCCTATAGTATGTTAGAATAGGAATATACTTAATTATAATGAGGAGGAAAGGATACATGTATCTTATCAAAAATGCCCATGTATATGCTCCGGAGGATCTTGGAATCGTAGATGTTCTCATCGGCGGCGGAAAGATCCTGAAAATGGCAGAGGAGCTCCCGGAGGAAAAATCATACGGTGTCGAGGTGATCGACGGAAAGGGAAAAATCCTGATGCCGGGTCTTATCGATGCCCATGTTCATATTCTGGGCGGCGGCGGAGAGGGCGGCGCCAAAACGAGAACACCGGAGATCATGCTCTCGGATATTACCACCGGAGGCGTTACGACGGTTGTAGGCTGTCTGGGAACGGACGGATGTACCAGAACAATGACAAACCTTCTGGCAAAGGCAAAGGGGCTTGAGGAAGAAGGTATCACAACCTTTGTATACACAGGCTCCTATCAGGTTCCGGTCAGAACACTGACAGGAAGCATTATGGATGACCTGATCCTGCTTGAAAAGGTCGTGGGAACAGGAGAGATCGCCATATCCGATCACCGCTCCTCCCAGCCGACGCAAGAGGATTTCTCAAGAATCGTTGCAGATACCAGAGTGGGCGGCATCCTGTCTGCAAAAGCAGGACTTGTAAATATCCACATGGGAGACGGCGTGGAGAAGCTTCGTTATCTCAGAACCCTTCTGGAAAACAGTCAGATCCCGCCGACCAATATGCTTCCGACCCATATCAATCGTAACCGTGCATTAATGGCAGACGGAATCGATTATGCAAAAAATATGGGAGGCTATATCGATCTGACCACAAGCTATGATTCTGCGTTCCCGGATCCGGAGGAGGTAAAGGCAAGTACCGGTCTTAAGATGGCTCTGGATGCAGGCGTTCCCGCAGACCATGTAACATTTTCTTCCGACGGTCAGGGAAGTCTTCCGGTATTTGCACCGGACGGTTCCTTTGCCGGCTTAGGAGTCGGAAAGGTAGCTTCTCTTTACAAAGAAATGAAGGATGCTGTATTAAAGGATGGTGTAGCTCTTTCCGATGCAGTAAGAGCGGTGACTGCCAATCCGGCCTTCCTTTTAAAGCTGGATAATAAGGGTAAGGTTGCAGAAGGAAAAGACGCAGATCTGGTAATGGCTGATGCAGCTACTCTAAAGATCGACACCGTGCTTGCAAAAGGTGTTGTGATGGTTTCAGAAGGCAAAGCAGTCGTAAAGGGAACATTTGAGAAGTAATATTTGGGGGACAACATGGAGAAAAAGAAAAAAAGCTTTCGCATGCCGCATACATACATCATCATCTTTGGCGTAATCCTTTTTGCGGCACTGCTCACTGTATTTATCCCGCTGGGTAAATATGAAACAAAGGAAATCACCTATATGCAGAACGGAACAGAAAAAACAAAAACCGTTCTGGATCCGGACAGCTTCCAGTATGTGCTGGATGAAAACGGAAACAAGGTAACTTCAGTCGCTCCGCTTTTCGGAACAGAGGATTTCGGAAGACAGGGAATCTTAAACTATGTATTTGAGGGAATGACAGTAGGAAACAAGTCGGGAACGGCTGTCGGCATTATTGCCTTTATCCTCGTTGTCGGCGGTGCCTTCGGTATCGTTTTAAGGACAGGAGCCGTTGAGAGCGGTATCATGCGTGTCATTGCAATGACAAACGGACGCGAGATCCTTCTTATCCCGCTTCTCATCATACTGTTTTCCCTTGGCGGAGCCATCTTCGGTATGGGAGAGGAAGCTATTCCCTTCGTTATGATCCTTGTTCCGATGTTCATTGCCATGGGCTATGATGCTATTGTCGGAATCATGTGTTCTTATGTGGCTACTCAGATCGGCTTCGGAACCTCCTGGCAGAACCCCTTCAGCCTTGCGGTTGCCCAGGGTATCTCAGGGATCCCGGTCATGTCCGGTGCATGGTTCCGTATCCCGATGTGGATCTTCTTTACCGGCCTTACTATCGTTTTCACGATGCGTTATGCGGTAAAGATTAAGAAAAACCCGAAGCTTTCTGTTGCATACGAGTCCGATGAGGAATACAGAAAAGAGTTTTCCCAGAAGGACAACGAGATGCCGCCCTTTACACTGGGACATAAGCTGGTTCTCCTTACGATCGCTGCCTGCATCGTATGGACGATCTGGGGAGTTGTGACACAGGGCTACTACATTCCGGAGATCGCCTCCCAGTTCTTCGTTATGGGACTTGTTTCCGGTATTATCGGTGTAGTATTCCACTTAAATGACATGAAATTAAATGATATTGCGACCTCCTTCGACAAAGGTGCTGCCGATCTTCTCGGCGCTGCGATCTGTGTCGGAATGGCGCAGGGTATTATCATCATCCTCGGCGGAACCAGTGCAACGGATGGCACCGTGCTCAACACGATCCTTCACAGCATCAGCCAGGGCATGCAGAATTTCCCGCCGGTAATTTCCGCATGGCTTATGTATATCTTCCAGTCCGTATTCAACTTCTTTGTGGTATCCGGATCCGGACAGGCTGCTCTGACTATGCCGATCATGGCTCCGTTAGCCGATCTTGTCGGTGTGGAAAGACAGGTCGCTGTTGTTGCCTTCCAGCTTGGTGATGCATTCACGAACTTTATCGTTCCGACCTCGGGCTGCCTTCTCGGCGCACTGGCTGGAGCCAAGCTTGACTGGGGAAAATGGGCAAAATTCCAGATCAAATTCCAGGCGGTTTTATTTGTATTTGCATCCGCTACCGTGATTCTCGGTGTTTTGATCGGACTTTCCTAATTCGGCTTGTAAAGCGGACATTCGCAATCCGCTTCACTACTAACTTATAAATGCAGCAAGGAGGCATATCGTTATGGAGACAATGGAGCTGGTAAGAAAACATGAGGAGGAGATGGTGGCACTTCGCAGGCATATCCATCAGAATCCGGAGATTTCCAATGCAGAATTTGAGACAACAAAGCTGATCAGAGAGAAGCTTACAGAATATGGGGTCGAGATCGTGGATATCGGCTTAAAGACAGGTGTTGTCGGTGTTTTAAGAGGCGCCCATCCGGGAAAGACGGTGGCGATCCGTGAAGATATCGATGCGCTGCCGATGCCGGAGCTCACAGGGCTTCCGTTTGCATCCGTAAAAGAAAATATCTGCCATTCCTGCGGACACGATATGCACACTGCGATCCTTCTTGCCTGTGCAAAGGCACTTGTTGAGATCAAAGATGAGCTGTCTGGAAATGTTATGTTTTTATTCCAGCCGGCAGAGGAAAACGGAACCGGTGCAAAGCAGATCGTGGATTGCGACTTTACCCGAGTGTTAAAGCCGAATGTGTTTATCGGTCTTCATACGGCCCCCGGACTTACCGCCGGAACGATCGGCGTGAAGAAGGGGCCGGCCGGAGCTTCAGCAGATACCTTTAAGATCACTGTGACCGGAAAAGGCGGACATGGAGCCCATCCGGAGAACTGTATCGATCCGATCGCTGCTGCCTGCTATCTGGTGACACAGCTTCAGACGGTAATTTCAAGAGAAAATCATCCGGTGCATCCGGGCGTTATGACCATCGGAAGCTTCCACGCCGGAAAGGCCCCGAATGTAATTCCGGACAGCGTAGAGCTTCTCGGAACCCTTAGAAGCCTTGATGCAGGAAGCAGAGAGGGAATGCAGAGAGCCATCGACCGCATTACGGAATCCTGCTGTGCTGCCATGAGAACAACAGGTACGGTAGAATGGAACTACGGCATGCCGCCGTTAGTAAACAGTGATGAGGTGGTGGACGCCATCGAAGCGGCTGCCGAAAAGACGATCGGCCTCGATCATGTCGAGCACATTCCGGAGCCATCTCTCGGATCCGAGGATTTCTCCTACCTGTTCCCGGCATTTGGCCCGGGCGCTCAGTTCAGCATGGGTACAGGAAATGACACAGACCCGAACACCAGACACGGGATCCATAATTCCAAAAACGTGTTTGATGAAAGCGGAATGCGCGCAGGAGCGGCTGTACTTTTACAGTTTACAAGAGATTTCCTTAAATAATCCGATCGGATACAGAGTCAAGCGGACATTCGCAATCCGCTTCGCTACTTGCTCATAACCGAATAACTGC
>USQV01000045.1 GCA_900556965.1 uncultured Clostridium sp. | reverse complement strand
TTAGTGATAATCCATTTGCCAGGTTATTTACCTTGATGGCTCCCATAGAAATATCATAAGATTTTGTTCCATCTTTGTCAATTCCTACAGTCACAACTACAGATCCGGCATTTTCATCTGTCAGCGAAATATCTTCCGGAAGATAATCTGTGATGTCCACAACTTTCTCTGTCTTAGAAGTCAGTCCGGACATATTGAGTGCCGATGCCGGAACTGAGATCTTCTTCAACTTTTTCAGTTCTTCCGCTCTGCCGGTCACATTTACATGATCCGGCTCATACTTGATATCGCTGACGGAATATCCGTCTGCTGCTGTAATCTGTGAAGTATCAAATTCAACCTTAACGCTCTTCGTCTCAAGCACCTGTACACTGACAGATACACCTTCCGTACCAAGGTTATTGGCAAGAAGTGACTGGTCGATCACATTGTTATCACTATCGTATAATACAAGCTCTGATTTTGTCACAACGTCTTCAGATAATCCGGATACACTGACAGATGCCTCAACTTTACTGATGGAATCAATGACAGACTTCGGTCCCCGGATAGATACCATCTCCGGTACTGCCTGAATCTCTCCAAGTGTATAACCATCTCGGACGGTTCCTGTCGTCTTTGGAACAATCGGGAATTTCTTCGTCTCTTCATCTTCCAGTTTTACCTGAAGATTACGTGGAGATACTTCTACACTTTCATAGTTTACTCCTGCAATCTCAACGCTGATCGGAATCTGTGTCTGAAGCGTCAGCTCTTTCATGTCTGCAGTCGCTTTAATATTATCTGCTTTTATCTTATTAAGTACAGATCTCTTTGCCCGTACTGTCACAGAGACATTCTGCGTGCCATCCTCAATCTGATAAGTCTGATTGGTCGCCGCAAGCACCTCTGCATTCGTTACCGCTACCGGTATATTATTAAATGTCTGGGTTGTTACCGGGTCATCGATATTTACCACAATCAGCCACAGCATCACTGCCAGGAGGAAGGATAATATCTTAAGGCCCCAATTATTCATCAGTCCTTTTTTCATCTTTATTCCTTCCTTTCCATATATGTTGCAGGAAATTCTTATTCTCCGGCTTTCTGTTCTGTATATAAGTCAGCTTCTCGCGAAGTTCTTCCCTCGTTACTGCCCGGTCAAGCACACCTCCCTGTGCTACAGATACCTTGCCGTTCTCCTCAGACACAACGATGATCAGAGCATCACTGACCTCACTCATACCTACCGCTGCTCTGTGCCTTGTTCCAAGCTCCTTGCTAAGCCCCATGTTATCAGACAATGGCAGATAACATGTTGCAGATACGATTCTGTCACCACGGATAATGATAGCACCATCGTGAAGTGGTGTGTTGTGCTCGAATATATTCATCAGTACCTGCATGGATACGAGACAGTCCATCTTAATTCCTGTACTTTCATACTCCGTCAGATGTATTGCCTGTTCCACCACGATCAGTGCTCCAGTCTTCACGCGGCCCATATTGTAAGCTGCATCAATAATACTGTCCATGGTATCTTCACTGAACCTGCTGCTTTCTTTGTTCGTCTCAAATGGTACGATCGAACTCAGGAACTGCTTCTCCCCAAGCTTTTCCAGAGCCCTTCGAAGTTCCGGCTGAAATACTACAACTGCCGCCGTAGCCAGTACCGTTACCGAATTCCTTGCCAGAAATAAAATTGTATGCATCTTAAAAACTGCTGCAAGCAATACAAAGATACCAAGTACAACAATTCCTCGCATCAGCATCCATGCTTTTGTATTGATCAGCCACATTGCAATATGATAGATCAGATATGTCAAAATCAGGATTTCAATAATATCTGTCAGATGCGCATCTGGAAAATACAATTCCTGACTGACGGCTCCTAATACATGCATAATATACTGTTTCACCCGGTCACCCCCTTTTGCTATAATTATTTATCTTCCCATTCAAAATTCTTTTTTATCTCATATCAGGATCATTTTCAAAACTTCTTCTTAAAAGCTCCTGATCCACATCAGCGTCCATAACATTACGTCTTTTTGATGCCGGACGTTTTTTCTTTTTTTGTCCCTGCTCGCTTTGACGTGCCTTTTCCTGTGCCTGTTTTTTTGCTTTTTTTCTGACTTCCGCAGTATCCATGATCTCCGTTTCCTGTCGTTCATTGATCCGCTTCACCGTCTTCTCCGGTGTAGATACTACAATCTTCGGAACTGCTTTTACATAGTAATAGTAATCATCATCCTGATACTGGAGGTACTCTGTGCGGGAGTAGTCGACCGCAAAGGTAAAAAATTCATAAATCAAAACCAGTACCACAGAAACCAGCAGTCCGATGACCATCCCCCCAACGGAAACAGGGAGATTGAAATTGAAATCACCGATAAAGATCACCACCAGCTGGGTGATGACTCCGGCGATGACCGCGATCGTCCATGCGTAATCCACGGCGAGATTTCTGACGACGTATACGACAAGGATCGAGGCGGCAAACGCTGCGATCATGACCCACATCAGCTCGTTTGTTAGGATGTTTTTTGCTACGACCATAAAACGTCCCGCCATCTCCGCCATGGAATTTCCGGTAAGGACACCCGCATTCTGTTTCATATAGCTCATAATATAGTAGACCACGACCCCGCTGCATACAGGGATAACCGATACAAGACTTCCGGAAAGTCCCACAAGAAGCGGTACCATGTAGGGGATCCGCATATAAAACATAAGGGGCGTGAGTAACAGAAGATATCCGTCCTTCGGCTTAAAGCCATAATAAAGCATCATGATCACCAGCATGAACACAACGATCAGGATCGCCACCTCCATGGAAACTCTGGAAACATGCACAGCAAGAAAACAGCCCGCAAGGAAAGCAGTCGCTCCGCAGGGGATCGTTGAAGCGATAAGTCCCATAACGATAGGGATAAGCGGATTCTTGAGCTTTGGCATAAAGCCGATGTTGGCATTGATAAGCCAAAAGGATGCCATACCCAGAACAAATTTTTCGATTGGGATTATAAAGCTGCTGTATTTGCCGTAAAATTTTCTTAGTTTTTCTCTGATCACCAAAAGCTGCATCATGTTAGCGTACCTCCCTGCTTTCGTCCTGTCCGGCAGGCATGTCATATTTTTTCTGAAGATGGCGAAGCTTCGCCTGATAGATCTTAAAATTACCGGAGGCTTCTTCATATTTTCCGGCACAGTAGCCGTATGTAAAGATCAGATAGAGCAGCAGACCGGTTCCGTAAAGAATACCGATCAGACCGGCAGATCTGATGATCGCATCAAGATCCATGGTACTCATGATCCCTTCTATCTGATAAAGCAGCCAGAGTGCAAGACAGAGCCCAAAGGCAGCCGTGTAGGAAAGAAGGGAGCGAAGCAGCCACATACTGATATAATCACTTCTGAAATATCGTCCGACCTGGATCATGTCCTTTTCATTCTTTTTTTCAAACATGGCAATGTCTGTCATCAGCCTGATCTTTTCCTCATTTAACATACCTAACTCCTTATTATGCCTGATCGTTTACATAAGAGACAAAGCGAAGGAACGCTGTCTTTCCCTCCTGATTTCTTTTATAAACGCCTGCATCCTCGAGAACCTGAGCAAATACACGTCCCACCTCTGCCTTGAGAATGTCCATTACATTGTCACAGTTCACTTCTTTATACTTAGGAAGGAATTCCTCGACCCAATCTGCATGCTTTTCGATCAGCTGTGAGCTTCTGATATCACGTCCGTCTGTGATATATTCAGCCAGAAGTGAAAGCTCCTCTTTCAGTCTCGCGGGAAGAACAGCGAGTCCCATTACCTCGATCAGACCGATATTCTCTTTTTTTATGTGATGGAGCTTCTGATGCGGATGATATACACCAAGAGGATGCTCCTTTGTCGTAATATTGTTTCTCAGGACGAGATCCATCTCAAATTCATCCCCGCGTTTTCTGGCGATCGGAGTGATCGTATTATGGGGTTCTCCCTCCGTCTGGGAAAAGATGAAGGCAGCTTCATCCGTATAGCCGCGCCATGCCTTAAGGATACGGTCTGCCAGCTCAACGATACGGTCACTGTCCTTTGCCCTGAGTCTGATCACGGACATCGGCCACTTTACAATTCCGGCTGCCACATCTTCAAACCCTTTAAAGCAAAGGCTTTCTTCCACGCAAGCCTTTGCCATTGCAAATTCATAATGCCCGCCCTGAAAATGATCGTGGGTTAAAATAGATCCACCTACGATTGGAAGATCCGCATTGGAGCCGAGAAAATAGTGGGGGAACGTCTTTACGAAGTCAAACAGCTTGATAAATGTGCTGCGGTCGATCTTCATCGGGACATGTTTTCCGTTAAATACGATACAGTGTTCGTTATAATATACATAAGGAGAATACTGGAAGCCAAAGCTCTCCTCATTCATTGTAAGCGTAATAATCCGGTGGTTATCCCTTGCCGGATGATCGACGCGTCCTGCATAGCCGACATTCTCCACGCAAAGCAGGCATTTCGGATATCCGCTCTGCTTTGCCAGCTTTGCGGCTGCGATCGCCTTTGGGTCTTTTTCCGGCTTGGACAGATTGACGGTTATATCGAGATCTCCGTACTCTGTCGCAGCGACCCATTTCATATCTTTGCAGACACGGTATCTGCGGATGTAGTCGGAATCCTGACTCAGCTTATAGAAATAATCTGTTGCCTCCTTTGGAGACCTTTCATACCTTTCCCGGAAATTTCTGGACACTTCACTCGGTCTCGGCATAAGGCAGTTCATCAGCTTTGCGTCAAACAGATCTCTGTATACAACACTGTTATTTTCCAGTATGCCCTTCTCTGCCGCATAGTCTAAAAGCTCTTTTAAGATATCCTCTAAGCTGAGCTCTCTCAATTCCCCTGTCGGTTCTTCATACTCTGAAAGCCTCAGCTCTCTTAATATCCGGTTTCTTGCATATATCTCATCTTCTTTTTCGATCAGTCCGACCGTTCTTCCGTATTGCACCAGCGCATGTATTGCTTCATATATCATAAGATCATTTCCCTCCGTACTTCGTGAGCTTCTTATGGACGCTCCACTTCATTATATTATAATAAAAAAGAGGACACAATACAATCGCTAATTCAGCTTTTTTAGGAAATCCTATTTACAAAATCCGAAATTCTTTCTGTCAGTATCCCGCCGACCACGCCGATCACGGCTCCGGCCACACATCCGGCGGGAAGCAAAAACGGAAGATAATAATAGAGCCCCGAAGTTCGTACCACAAAAGAGGCAAAGATAAGCTGCCCGATATTATGAGCCACACCACCCAGAATACTGACTCCGACCATAGAAAACCAGTTGTATTTTTTTACTAATGACATGACCGTAAGACTTAATATACTGCCGGAAAGGCCGTAGATCATACTGTAGGGATTTCCGAAGGAGAACCCCACGAGGATGATCCTTATTACAGTTACCCAGATCGTACCCGGGATCCCCACAAGATAAAGGCCCGTAACCGTTACCAGATTTGCCAACCCCAGCTTCATACCGGGGGCCGGCATCGGCAGAGGGATCAGACTTTCAATAAAGCTCATTCCCATGGCAAGTGCGATCAGCAACCCGTAAAGAGCTGCCCTTGCGGCCCGGCTTTTTCTTTCCAAATTCGAGATCCTCCTCTCCTTAAAGGATGAAAGCAGACAGCCTTGACTTTGACTGCCTCCTTTGCTAGAATAATGCGTATGAAAAATAATAAAAAACGAGCCACGGGACGACGGGAAGCAATTCTTGTTTCAGTTATCCTCTTTATGGCTCTCCTCATTTTTTTAATCGGCAGACTGTCTTTTGGCACAGGTACCCTGCGTCTGGAGATCTCTGTTGACGGCAATACAATAAAAACCTTCTCACTGGATGCCGATCAGGAGTATCTGCTCCATGTGGATGACGACAGCTTTAACCGGCTTGTGATCCGGGATGGAAGCGCATGGATCTCGGAGGCAAGCTGCCCCGATAAGCTTTGCGTCCATCAGGGGAAAATCCGGAATGAGGGGGAGATGATCGTCTGCCTCCCCAACCGGATGATCGCCAAGATTGCAATTACGCCTCAAGCCCCATAGCAGTCATCTCTGCCTGGATGGAGTCTTCACAGGAGCGCATGGCAAGGATCGTCATCTCCATCAGCTTCGGAAGCTCCCAGCCAAGCTTTTCTGCTCCGAGAGTGATCACATCGCGGGAACAGCCGGCAGCAAATCGTTTATCCTTAAATTTCTTTTTAAGGCTGGATACCTCCATGTCCTTTGTGCTCCTTGACGGGCGCATTTTGGCAGCTGCCCAGATAAGCCCGGTCAATTCATCGGCTGCATACAGCACCTTTTCCATCTCATGCTCCGGAACAGCAGTAACTGCCTCATTATGGCCATAGCCATGACTGCATACTGCATGGATGACCTCATCCTCGGCACCGCCCTCTCTTAAGAGTGCGGGAGCCGCTACACAATGCTCCTCCGGATACTGTTCAAAATCAATATCATGCAGGATCCCGCATATTTCCCAGAAATCGGCCTCATCACCATATCCCAGTTCATTCGCATACCATCTGAGAACACCTCCGACTGTCAGCCCATGGAGGACATGGAACGGTTCCTTATTATACTGTCTTAAAAGTTCAATTGCCTTTTCTCTTGTGAGTTTTGTATTCATTCTTTGATTCCTCCCTGTAAAATACCTGCAGTCATCTTGGCTGCACATTCATTTTGGATTATATCAAAGGAAAAAACAATTTAAAAGGCTTTTCACACAAAAATCAAAATTGCAAAGCTCCACCTGCATTCTCGTCTTTACCGGAATGCAAAGGACCGGCTCGTTTTCCACATAATAATCGATTTGTCCGATACGGATCCCCGCACTTATCGGAGCCGTCAGGCTTCCCGGTATATTTTTCTTTATCGTTACCCTTTCCCCCTCCTTCATCAATACCGGAAACGTCGCACCTTCCGGATATTCCGCATATAGAGAGGTCTCCTCCTCGATCCCGTTTCTTACCTTCACCTTAGAAAGCTCTGTCTTTTCTTCCAGAAGATCAACGATACGATAATTCTTGTTTCCGTAGTCGATGAGCTTTCTCATATCCTGCCACTTTAAGGTCTTGTTAGGCGGCCAGCCGCAACCTAAGAGGGCCGCAATAAAGGTCTT
>USQV01000044.1 GCA_900556965.1 uncultured Clostridium sp. | reverse complement strand
GGTGGCCCCATAGAATTTTTCCATGCTGCCATATTTAAATACCATCTTTAACTCACTTCCGATGCTGTTTAAAAGCGTTTCATCCGGAACCTCATCCCGATGATACCATCCGGCTTCGGAAAGCTCATCCTCCTGCAGGCGGATCGTGTCATCCCCGTCCAGCTCTGCAAAAAAGCCGATCATCTCCGTATCCGAAAAAGCCCACGGCTGGCTTTTATAGTAACGGATATTTTTGACCTTAAGTCCGACTTCCTCCATAACCTCGCGTCTGACAGTATCCTCAAAGGTTTCTCCAATCTCGACAAAGCCTGCGATCAGTGCATATCCTCTGTATGGATTATTGCTGACACGATATCGTGATAAGACAACTCGGTCTCCATCAGTTATTGCCACAATAACGGCCGGCGAGATCTTCGGATATTCTGTCTGTCCGCATACCGGACATACAAGCGCCCGCTCCGTTTTACTGTTCTCGGTCGGATGTCCGCAGTGGCCGCAGAATCTTCTGCTCTCCTTCCAGCGGTGAAGCTGGGTCGCAGTGATCCCGGCAAAGGCCTGATAAGCGGGAGCCATCTTACGAAAGGCGGAGTTTGGACAGAGCTCATAATCTTCTAATTCCTGATTTTTGATATCTGCCACATAAAAATAGCGGAAATTATCGATAGAGAACAAATAGTATGCCTTCTCCTTTAACTCCTCCTTTTCTTCCGAAAAATCACAAAACTTAGGAATTTCATAGCTGTCTGTTCCTTTTTTCTTCAGAAACGTTTTACTGTTTTTTATAAAAAGACAAAAATCCCCATCCTCTGCCTTCGGCTGCTGATAAGACAGATCAAACTTATGTGCTCCGATATCCTGTATCATTTTTTCCTCTCCTTATACACAATCCTCAGGTAATCATACCCTTTATCATGATAATCGACGAAGCGGATTTTGTCAAATCCATGCTTGGATTTTGTCTGCCTCTGTTATATTTTGCCGCCATATTGTTGACATCTTTATTTATTTCGCTTATAATTTCCATTACTTGAGAAACACGTTTTTCGTGTTTCTTATTGTTTGAAAGGAGAAATCTGATGACATCTGAAAACAAGATGGGCGTCATGCCCGTCAACAAGCTCATTCTTACTATGTCCATTCCCATGATGATATCCATGCTGATACAGGCTCTCTACAATATCATTGACAGCATGTTTGTGGCACAGATCAGTGAGAATGCATTAACTGCCGTATCTTTGGCCTTTCCGGCTCAGAACCTGATGATTGCCGTGGCAACCGGTACCGGAGTCGGTATCAATGCAACTCTCTCGAGAAGTCTTGGAGAACGCAATTTTAAACGAGCCAATAAGATCGCAGAACACGCACTATTCCTTGCGGTCTGCAGCTTCCTTGTTTTTGCAATTTTCGGTTCCTTATTTTCAAGAACCTATTTCCTGCTCCAGACAGACATTCCGGAGATCGTGGAATATGGTACTACGTATCTTAGGATCTGCACCGTTCTTTCTTTCGGACTTTTCATTGAAATCGCTTTTGAGCGTCTTTTACAGTCTACAGGAAAAACCGTATATTCCATGATAACTCAAACCACCGGCGCTGTCTTAAATATCATATTCGACCCAATCCTTATTTTCGGTCTGTTCGGCTTTCCGAAAATGGGTATTGCCGGTGCTGCCCTCGCTACGGTCTTCGGACAGATCGTTGCCATGTGCATGGGCTATTATCTGAATCAGACAAGAAATCATGAGATCACGGTGAAGATCAGGGAATTTCGGCCGGAGAAGGAAATTATCACCCATATTTACTCCGTCGGAGTGCCATCTATCATCATGGCCTCCATCGGAAGCGTTATGACCTTCGGTATGAATAAGATCCTGATTGCCTTTTCTTCCACTGCCGCTGCAGTATTTGGAGTATATTTTAAGCTTCAGAGCTTTATATTTATGCCTGTGTTCGGCTTAAATAACGGAGTCGTACCGATCATTGCCTACAATTATGGAGCCGGAAAACCCGACCGTATCATGAAAACACTGAAAACCGCCATTATGTATGCCATGACCATCATGGCTGCCGGCTTCTTAGTGTTCAACCTGTTCCCCGGGGCACTGCTTTTGATCTTTAATGCCTCCGATACAATGATGGAGATCGGCATCCCTGCCCTGCGTATCATATCCATCAGCTTCCTCCTTGCCGGATATTGTATCGTGTGCTCCTCCATGTTTCAGGCGTTGGGACACGGAATGTTGAGCCTCTGGGTATCCGTATTCCGCCAGCTGGTGGTGCTCCTTCCGGTCGCTTTCATTTTTTCAAAGCTTTTCGGACTCCACAGCGTGTGGTATGCTTTTCCGATTGCAGAGATTTTCTCGGTTCTGTTCAGCACCTGCTTTTTACGTCATGTATACAAAAAAGAGATTCTGCCGTTAACAGCTGCTCAAAAAGCGAACTAAAGGCTGTTCTCCTATAGAGCAAAAAGCCTTCCGCCGGAATACTCCGCTGCGGAAGGCTTATTTTTTAACCTATTCTTCTTTTTTTGTATTCTCCTCGTACTGATATCCCAGACGTTTAAAGACCATATCATAGCCATCATTTCCGTAATTCAGGGAACGATTGACACGGCTGATCGTTGCGGTTGAAGCTCCTGTGCGCTCCGCAATATCCAGATAAGTTTTTTTCTCTCTCAGCATCTTCGCTACCTCGTAGCGCTGAGAAAGCGACAGCAATTCATTTACTGTGCAGACATCCTCAAAAAATGCATAGCACTCCTCCGGTGTCTCTAAAGTCAGAACCGCCTCAAATAGATGGTCCACGGCATCTGTCTTAATTTTCTTATTCATGTTTCCTTCCCCTTCATGCGTCAGATTTTTTTCAGAATACTACCGGATAACCACCGGTATATCAGTATTATTTTAACACACTAAAGTCTGTACGTCCAGTCTTTTAGACAAAAACATTCGCCGGACAAAAACGTTTCGACAATTTTTTATTGACAATCCCCTTTATTTTTTCCATAATGATATTAAGGTTCCAAGGTCAGAAGTTTGACGCAATTTTCCTTGCGGAAAGCTTTTACCCCAGCATCATACATTTATTTACACAGGAGGTCCAAAATGAAATATCTTAACCAGCTGGAATACCCGAACATTCCCTATGCCACCGATATGTCAACTCCCGACAGCAGATTTCACGGTCTGTCTATCAAGGAAGCCGGCTGCGGGCTCTGCTGCCTCGCTATGATGGTCGATCAGCTTACCATGAAATCCATTACTCTTAAAAAGCTAATCTCCCTTTCCGCCAAGTATAAAGCAAATCTTCATCCCGGAACAGATTTAAAAATATTAGGGCCTCAGGTCGCAAAGCTTTTCGATCTGGATTTTTCAACTACAAACAGCATCCAGACAGCGATCCGACACTTAAAGAACGGCGGCAGTGTCATTGCCAATGTCGGCGGTGACCGCGACGGATATACCGGCGTCTTCTCTCATGGCGGCCACTACATCCTTCTTCTCTCCGCAGATAAGGACAGTGTTTGCGTTCTTGATCCTTCTTTAAAAGAAGGTAAGTTTGAGGAACCGGGACGTCAGGGAAAGGTTCGCGTAGACGGCTGCTTCTCTTACTGTGCTCCGGAGGTTCTTGCCAAAGATACAGACAACCGGAATCCGGGCTTCTATCTTTTTTCAAGGAAAAAATAAATAGATAAAAAGGGAAGTCTGGGGCATTAGCTTATTCTTGCAGCCAACGTCCCGGCTTCCCTATTTTTTATCTATAGCCTATACCTCTGCGTTTTTCTTTTCATGCCGGATAAATCCAAGGGCAGATAACAGTGTGATACAGCACAGCCAGATCGATCTCTCGCCAAAGCGGCTGCATATTAGGGCTCCTGTTGCTGCACCGACTACAAACACAAGATCGATCCAGTAATAGGAAAGTCCGGAGCGTATCTTTTCTTTCTCCTTTTTTAACATTCCCACAGATAAAAGCTCCGTACCGCTTCTCAGATTTCCGGTACACATGGTCGTTGCAAAGGCATTTCCATGCATCCTGCGGAAGGCCTCGACCTGCATGGCACACACAAAGGCGATCATACAGTTTACAACTGAATTTCCCTCCTGTGGAATGAACCCCGCTGCCAGAACGATCACAAGCTCAAGTATCAGTACACATTCCTTCCAGTGGAGCTTCGGGTGCTCTCCCAGATTTTTTTTGATATATTCAGCCACAAATATCCCGATGACATACGAGATGATCGGGATCAGGTAATGTCTGGCCTTTTCAAAATTTCCGGATGCCAGATTGATCCCCATCAACACAATATTTCCCGTTTCTGCTGTGGCAAATACGTTGCCCCGGACCAGATAAGAATAAGAGTCGAGAAATCCTCCTGTCAGCATCAGGATCGTTCCGAGCCTCAAGGATTCCGATACACGTTCACTTCTAATCATAATTGCTTCACCTCTGCCTTATATTACTTTCTACTTCGGCATTTTCTATGTCAGAAGCACATTGGCAGTTGCATTATATCACGAATTTTACTTTATGGCAAAGAATTTCTGCTGTGTCAAAAGCTTTTATGTAACAGGGAATTCCCTGTTACATAAAAAAGGCCGCTGCCGTGGAAAACCTTCCATCCGGCAGCGGTCAAAAGCGATTTGGCTGGTATTTTATTTTAACATTCCAAGAATTACGATGACTACAAACAGAACACACATAAAGCCGATAAAAATATCCATCGTTCTGACGGAAACATGAATTTTGTCATACATGCGTTCCTTTATCGAACGGTTCAGTCTTTCGTTCTCCTCCTGCAGTCGTTTGTTTTCTTCCTGAAGTGCCTCAAGACTCATTTCTTTTGTTTCGTCCATTGCTTCGTTTGCTTCATTCATAGATATTACTTCTTAGCGATATATTTTCTGATATCCAGAGCGATCGCAACTACAATAACGATACCCTGTGCAATGTACTGGTAGTTTGTATCTACACCAAGGTACTGTAAGCAGGTCTTTAAGATCTCAAATACAAGTACACCGATCAGAACACCGGAAATACGTCCGATACCACCGTTTACGGATACGCCGCCGATGGTACAAGCTGCGATGGCCTCAAGCTCCCAGCCCTGTCCCATGTTAACGGAGGAACCGCCGGATTTTGCTCCAACAAGGAAGCCGCCCAGTGCGTAAAGAGCTGCAGCTGTTATGTAGATGATGATCTTTGTCTTCTTTGTGTTAACGCCGGAAACCTCAGCAGACTGCTCGTTTCCTCCGATGGCGTACATGTATTTTCCGTGGGGAGTCATGTTATAGATGAACCACATAACAAGACCGACAGCAAGAGCGATCAGGAAAAGGTACGGGATCGCACCAAAGAGTTTGCCCTTGGCAACTGCTGTGTAAGCATTGTGATATCCGCCGATCGGGGTAGCGTTTGTGTATACAAGGCAGACACCGTAAACGATCAGCTGCATGCCGAGTGTTCCGATGAAGGCCGGAACCTGTAAGTAGGAGATCACGATACCATTGATCAAACCAAAGACACAGCATATTGCGATACAGATCATAAGAACGACAAATACCCATAAGCCCCACTTATTCCCGAAATACTTATTCACGAAATCAGGAAGGTTTGCAAAGAACTTACCGCTATAATCCGGCTTCTGAAGTAAAGTACCTGCAAGGCAGGCAGCAAGACCGACCATACGTCCGGCAGAAAGGTCTGTACCTTTTGTGATCAGACATCCGGAAACGCCGCAGGCAATGATGAATCGCGGTGCAACGTTTAATGCGATGTTAATAGCATTTCCACGTGAAAAGAACGTGGGCTGTTTGATTGCAGTAAACACTGCAAGTAAGATAAGGACAACGATGATTCCGTTATTGATAAGGAAATCTTTTACATTTACTTTTTTCGATGTCATGATTGAACCTCCCTGTACTCTACTTGTTTTCTTTGCCGCTCAGATTGAATTTTGTGGCTAAGGACATGATCTTTTCCTGAGTTGCATCTTCGCCTTCCACCTCACCGGTGATACGTCCGTTGCACATGACAATGATTCGGTTGGACATACCGATCAGCTCAGGCATTTCGGATGAGATCATGATGATGGATTTTCCCTGTTTTACAAGATCGATCATGATCTGGTAGATCTCATATTTTGCTCCGACGTCGATACCACGGGTCGGTTCATCCATGATCAGGATATCCGGATTGTTTGCAAGCCATCTGGCGATGATTACCTTCTGCTGGTTACCTCCGGAGAGAGACTGGATCAGTGTCTTTCCGCTCGGTGTCTTGATCTTTAATTTTGCAATGCTGTCACTTACGACTGCATCCACCTGCTTTTTGTTGATCTTTCCCATGTGTGTGTAATTCTTATAGGAGGCGATCGCCGTATTATCATCAATGCTCAGGCAGCCGAAAATACCATTTCCACGTCGATCCTCTGTGATCATTCCGACTGAGCTGTTGATGGCATCCTGCGGTCTCTTGATGGAAGCCTTTTTGCCAAGGATCTCAACTTCTCCTCCGGCAATATGGCGCATACCGAAAATAGCTTCCATTAATTCCGTTCTCTGGGCTCCTACCAGACCGCCAAAGCCAAGGATCTCTCCGCGTTTTAACTCAAAAGAGCAGTCCTGGAAAGAATTGGAGTGGATACTGGAAAGATTTTTTACCTTTAATACAGTCTCATCTGTCCGGTAGTCATCCTTCGGCGGATATACATTGGTAAGCTCACGTCCAACCATCTGGCGCACGATCTCATCATCGGAAATGTCCTCCATTCTCCAGCTTCCTACGTATGTACCGTCACGCATGATCGTGATATCATCGGAGATCTGGCGGATCTCGGCCATCTTATGGCTGATATAGATCATGGAAACGCCTCTGGATTTCAGATCCCTGATGATCCTAAACAGTGCTTCTACCTCATTATCGGTAAGGGAGGAGGTCGGCTCATCTAAGATCACAAGATTTGCACTCTGGCTGACTGCCTTTGCAATCTCTACAGACTGCATCTGGCCGATGGAGAGGGTTCCGAGCTTTGCCTTCGGATCGAAGTCCATCTTAACGTCACGAAGCCATTTCTGTGCTTCACGATTCATGGTTTCATGATCTACGATCTTAAAGGGACCAATCTTTTTTAACGGATATCTGCCAAGATACATATTTTCAGCGATCGAGCGCGCCGGGATCGGCTGCAGCTCCTGATGT
>USQV01000043.1 GCA_900556965.1 uncultured Clostridium sp. | reverse complement strand
ACAAGCAAGTCCCCACCCACTGCTTATTGCTTTTCGCAATTGAAGCAGTGAGTGGGGACTTGCTTGATTCGGTTAAACAGCCAAGCGGATTGCGAATCTCCGCTTGGCTGTTCTTCTTTCTTCTTTTTATTTAAAGACAATCAGGTTTTTTATTTGTGCTTTTCCGTACATTTGTCACTTAAGCGGCCATGACGGAGAACACCCCTGGGATCGGTACAATAGTAGTAACCGTCGGAATCGGTCACATTTTTCTTGTTTTTCTGAATTGCACCGCTCTCGTTGACCAGATATTCCTTATCATTATATTCAATAACTGAATATTTGGATCCGCTCTCTGCACATAAGCGTCTTCCGTTCTTGTAGAAATAATTGTTGACCGTGCCGTTAGCGCCTGCACCCTTCGGGGTTCCGCCGGAACGGAATTCAAAGGTATAGTTTGTTCCATCGAGAGAAACAGACTGTGTTCCTGTCTTTACTGCACCGTCGGAGCCAAACAGGAATACGAAGGTATTGCTGTCGGTAATATCTTCCACGTCAGCAAGATAGTCGATATCGTCAACAGAGGCGATCTTCTTGGAGCTGCCATCCTCCATAGTGACCTTTTTCAGTCCGGTCACCAGCTCACCCTTATTGTCGAGGGCATAAATCTTTCCGTCAAGGGACTTGAACTCTGACATTGCGATCAAGCCGCTGCTTCCTGCATAATACCAGTAGGTGGAGCCGTCGTCATGTCCAGAGCTGTCAAGATCAGAGGCCGGGATCGCCTGGAACCAGCCGGTATGAAGGGACGGATCCTCAGAATCACCGTAGTATTTCCAGCCTGCATCCTCATGACGCCATCCGGATACAGCAACGCCGCGCTCATCAAAGTGATATTTCTTGTTGCCGACCGTTTTGTCGCCGCTTACGTTCTTTTTACCGTTGGAGCCAAAATAGAAATGGTATGTCGGCTCTGTGTCATCTTCATTACTGTCATCCGGAACAGAGGTATAGACCCATGCATTTGTAACGATACTTCCGTCACCGGAGCCGTCAGCGTAGTACATTCCGTTTGCCCAGTCGGCTTCATCCTCGACATATTCGCCGGCCTCGGTTACCCAGCCGGTCATCATTCTTCCGTAGTGGTCAAAAACGAATTTCTTATTGCCGACACTGTAGACCTTTGCCTTGTTTCCGTCGCTGCGGATCGCTTTTCCGTTATTGCCGAAGTAGTACCAGCTTCCCTCTCCTGCAAGACTGTCACCCTGCCATTCCGGGTTCTGGATGAACTTCCAGTCGTTGGTTGTCATTACACCGGCAGAATTCAGGTAGTAGTAATTGTCGTTGTCCTCTAAAAGTGTATTGCGAACCATATATCCGTCGCTTCCGAGATAATAATATTTATCTCCGTCCAGCTTCCATTCGCTTTTTAAGCAGTCGCCATTATTCTGAACATAGACCCACTCGCTGTCTTTCTGCTCCCAGCCGGCAGCAAAGGATGTAAATGCAAGACCGAGGGCCATAACAGCTGACGCGGTAAGGACGGCACAATACATATTTTTCTTTTTCATAACTGTACATTCCTCCTTAGGATGATCGTTTAGAATGATTTTTTTCTGTATCTATCATACCACTTTCTGCCACAGAAAGTCTATACGAAAGTTGGGGTAAAAGTGTGGCAGCGCATTACAATATTATTAATAAAAACATTACATTCGTCCGATCTGCTCTTTTTCCTTCAGATATGCTCCGGCATCCTTCAAGAAGCTGGCAATGATGAGCAGAATGACCAGAGCTACCGGAAAGGCGGCGATAATGGATACGGACTGAAGATTGGCCATGGAGCTCTCTGAGAATACAAGGGCAATGGGAAAAAGGATCAGCATGACTGCCCAGAAGCCCTTAACGATATGCATCGGTTCTTCGTCCGGCCGGATCCGGCGGTAGGTGTAGGCAGAAGCTACAAGCGCAATGGAATCAAAGCTGGTGGCATAAAATGCGATCATTGCCGCTACAAGAAGAATAAGCACCAGAGGAGCCAGCGGAAGCGTATCCACAATGGCAATGATGGTGGAATACAGATCATTCGAGGCTGCGTACAGGCCCATTACATCCAGTGTGCCCCTTGTCTGCAGGCCAAGGCTGTAGTTTCCGAGGATCAGAAAGCTTAAAAATGTTCCGCCGAGACTGTATACATAGCCGCCCAGGATGGTCTGCTTTACCGTCCGGCCGCGTGAGATGGTACCGATAAAAAACGGGGATGCCACACACCATACCATCCAGTAGGCCCAGTAGAAGATCGTCCAGTTCTGGGGAAAGGAGGTCGTTCGCTGGGGATCGGTAAAGGTTGCCAGAGAGAAGAAATTCTGGGCAAGATTTCCGATGGCGGCAAAGCCTGTTTCAAGGATATAGCCGGTCTCTCCTCCGAAAAGCAGTACGTAGGCCAGCAGGGCAAAGAACAGGTATATGCAGGAAACGGACAGGGTAGAGATCCCCTTCATTCCGTGAAGCAGTGCATAGGTGTAAACGATGCAGGTGATCACAAGGATCGCGATGGTGATCCATTTGGAATCAGGAAGTCCGGTAAGACGGGAAACGACCTGTGCCATTAACGGAGTTGCCAGAGAAAACGTGGTGGCAGTGCCGGCCAAAAGAGCAAACAGAGCCAGAAGATCGATAAGCTTCCCGGGAAGACCGTCTACATGCTTTCCAAGAATGGGGCGGCAGGCCTCGGAGTATTTCTGTTTATGGCAGCCGCGGACATGGATCATAAAACCAAAGGATACGGCTAAAACGAGATAGAAGCTCCAGGGGATCGGGCCCCAATGGAAGATCGGGTAGGTGCTGGACCAGATCTGCATGGAGCCCATCTCTGCAATATGCGGATCACCGGCATAAAGGATCCATTCGCAGAAGGAGTAGAATAAAATATCTGCGGCAAGACCTGCGGTGAACATCATGCTGCTCCATGTAAAATCAGAATATTTCGGCTTTTCATCCGGTTTTCCGAGGCGGATCGAGCCGTATCGGGAAAAGGCAAGATAGATCGATAAGAGAAAAATGCCAAGGCCGATCACCAGATAGTAAAGTCCAAAGGTATCTCCCAGAAGAAAACGGATCTGTTCCAGAACGGAGCGGGATCCTTCGGGAGATAATATGAAGCTGGTACAGAGAAAAGCAATCAGGAGAAACGGCACGATCACCATACTCCAGTCGATAGTTCCCTTCAAGGAGTCTTTTTTTGTTTCATTTCTGTTCATAAGCGATGTCCCTCTTTGTTCAAAAATAAATAATTTAACAAGATATTGAACATTATAGCATCAGCGGGAGAGAAATGCAAGGGAAAAACAAAAGGATGAGAGAAATCAGCAATGTTATCTCAAAGTCGGCCATGCCAAAGATACCCGTGGGATCCCGGGCAGTGAAGCAGACAAAGTTCTTTGCTTTAGAATATTCATATTCCTCCTATGAATAAGTGGGAAAATTAGGCTGGAAAGCCAATTTATGTATTGTAAGAAATCGAGGCTTAGATTATAATGAAACTATGTAAGCCCTGCCCGAGTCAGGGATGGGCAGGCGATAGACAACTATTTATGTATTATGAGGAGGAAATGTGACATGAAAACATATCGTGAAATGTCAAGAGAAGAACTGGCTTCCGAGAAAGAGCGCCTGGAAGCGATCTATAAGGAATATCAGGGAAAGAACTTAAGCCTTAACATGGCCCGTGGTAAGCCAAGCCCGGCTCAGCTCGATCTTTCTCTGCCGATGCTTGATGTTTTAAACAGCAAGAGTGATTTCGTAGTAGCAGAAGGTGATGTAAGAAACTATGGTGTTCTCACAGGTCTTCAGTGTGCTAAGGAATTAATGGGCGCAATGATGGATGCTCCGGCTGAGAATGTGATCATGTACGGAAGCGCAAGCCTTACATTAATGTATGATACCGTATCCCGTTCCTATACACACGGCGTTATGGGAAGCACTCCGTGGTGCAAATTAGATAAGGTTAAATTCCTTTGCCCGGTACCGGGATATGACAGACATTTCGCTATCACCCAGTTCTTTGGTATTGAGATGATCAACATCCCGATGCACGAGGACGGCCCGGATATGGATATGGTCGAGCAGTACGTTAACAATGATGAGTCCGTAAAGGGTATCTGGTGTGTACCGCTTTACTCCAACCCGTCCGGTCAGTGCTACTCTGATGAGACAGTAAGACGTTTTGCTAACTTAAAGCCGGCTGCAAAGGATTTCCGTATTTTCTGGGATAACGCATACTGCGTACATCACCTTTATCCGGATCATCCGAGCCATGTTCTTGAGATCCTTGCTGAGTGTGAAAAAGCAGGAAACCCGGATATGGTTTACAAATTCGGCTCTACAGCAAAGGTTACATTCCCGGGTGCCGGTATCTCCGCAATTGCTACATCCAAGGCAAACATCGAGGATATCAAGAAGCAGATGAACAACCAGCTCATCAGCCATGATAAGATCAATCAGCTCCGTCATGTACGTTTCTTCAAGGATATCGAGGGAATCAAGGCTCACATGGCAAAACACGCAGAGCTTCTCCGCCCGCGTTTCGAGGCTGTTGATGAGATCCTTAACAGAGAGCTTGCAGGTCTTGAGATCGGTCAGTGGACAAAGCCGAACGGCGGATACTTTGTATCCTTTGATGCCCTTGACGGCTGTGCAAAGGCAATTGTTGCTAAGTGTAAAGAGGCAGGCGTTGTTATGACAGGCGCAGGCGCTACATTCCCATACGGAAAGGATCCGCACGATTCCAATATCCGTATCGCTCCGTCCTTCCCGTCCCTTGAGGACTTAAAGCTTGCTGCTGAGATCTTCTGCGTATGCGTGAAGTTAGTAAGCATCAACAAAATGCTGGAGGCATAATCGCCGCCGGTCTGTGGAACGAATAACAAAAAAGTAAAATCAGCTCCCGGTTCACTTGAAAACAGAAGGGGACTGTAAATGGAACGAGATGAGATCCGCAATGCGTGTTTCATCTCGTTTTCATTTTCAGTCCCTTTACTTATTTCAGTCCCTTTACTTTTTTAGCGGGCTATACTAAAATAAGGGTATCTTTGCGCCGGTTCCCTCCGGATATGGAAAAGGGGATCCGGAAATGGAAAAGAAGATGGAGATATCTGAAAATGGAAGATAATGATTTAAAAAAAGGACGGAAGCTAATGAAAGAAGGGGCTGCGTACCTGATCTTTGGTGTTCTCACTACCGTGATCGATTACGCAATCTCCAACGCATTGTATTATGCCGCAAACGTGGGGCCTGTAGCCGCCCAGACCATCGCCTGGATCGTGGCGGTACTCTTTGCCTTTGTGACCAATAAATGGTGGGTGTTTGAGAGCCACACAATGGTGCCGAAGGAGGTATGGAGGGAATTTACCGCATTTGTACTTTGCCGGGTGGCAACCTTCCTGTTTAATTTAGCAGCAATCTTTATTATGGTAGATGTTCTGAATATGGAATTCTTTTTCTGCAAGCTGCTGATTTCGATTGTCGTAGTGATCCTTAACTATATATTCAGCAAGATCCTGATTTTTGCGGGAAAAAAGGATGGTGAAAATTAGTGGAGAATAAAAAGCCTGAGAATAAATTATATGAAAGTATAATGTCCGAAAATAAACTGTCAGGAAAGGAAAACCTTCTTATCGCATTCCTCGTTCCGGTGATCCTGATGCTCCTGATCTTTATCGTGAGAGGTATCTTCCCCTTTGGAAGCAAGAGCTTTTTAAGGACCGATCTGTACCACCAGTATGCACCATTCTTTTCGGAATTTCAGTATAAGCTTCAGAATGGCGGCAGCCTGCTTTACAGCTGGGATGTGGGAATGGGAGTCAACTTTTCTGCTCTCTATGCCTACTATCTGGCAAGCCCGTTAAACTGGCTGATCGTTCTGTGCCCGAAAAAATTCGTGATCGAATTTATGACTGCAATGATCGTCATTAAGACCGGTCTTTCCGGCTTGAGCTTTGCATGGTATTTAAAAAAGCATTGCCATACCAACAGGCCCGGCGCAGGCTTTTTCGGAGTATTCTATGCTATGTCCGGCTACATGGCGGCCTATAGCTGGAATATTATGTGGCTCGACTGCATTATTTTATTTCCCCTGATCGTTTTGGGGCTGGAGCGTCTGGTAAAGCGAGGAAACGGTTTCTTTTATTGTATTACCTTAGGGCTTTCCATTCTCTCCAACTACTATATCTCGATCATGACCTGCGGATTTATGGTACTGTACTTCATCTGCCTGCTTTTGCTGGAGCGGAAGCAGGAGCCGAAGGCCTATCTGGCAGCCTGCGGACGGTTTGCTGTATACTCGCTTTTAGCAGGGGGAATGGCAGCCTGCGTCCTTCTTCCGGAGATCTATGCACTGAAGATGACAGCCTCCGGCAATATCAATTTCCCGAAGACGCTGACCTCCTATTTTTCAATTTTTGATATGATCGCTCGCCATATCGGAAACGTGGAGACAGAAACAGGTTTGGATCATTGGCCGAATATCTACTGTGGTGTAGCAGTCCTTATGTTTTTCCTGCTGTATCTGGCATGCAGAAAGATATCGTTGAAGGAAAAGACGGTGTATTGCGGGCTGCTCCTGATCTTTTATGCGAGCTTTTCCGTCAATGCACTGAACTTTATCTGGCATGGACTTCACTATCCGAACAGTCTGCCCTGCCGGCAGTCCTTTATTTATATATTCCTGATGCTTTTTATCTGTTTCCGTGTATATATGTATCTGGAGCATATCCCGCGAAAGCACATTGCAGCGGCCTTCTGGGGAAGTGTCAGCTTCGTGATCCTTGCGGAGAAGCTGGTGGAACAAAAGCACTTCCATTTTTCTGTATATTATGTGGCGATCCTTTTTCTTGCAGCCTATACGGGACTTATTTATCTGTATCGCGGAGGGAAAAAAATGCTGGCGTTCCTGCTGGCGCTGGGCCTTGTCTGCGTGGAGGCAGAGGCCAATATGCTGGTATCCAGCGTGCCTACGACAAGCCGGGAGGACTACACGGCAGACAATGCGGATGTGATTCGGCTTTCCGAGAGCCTGCAGCCTGCCGCAGATTTTTACCGGATCGAGAAAAAAAGCCGAAAGACAAAGAATGATGGTGCATGGATGAATTTCCCGTCGGTTTCTTTGTTTTCCTCTACGGCAAACGCAGAGATGACTAAATTTTTTAAATATCTGGGATGTGAAGCATCTACGAATGCCTACAGCATAACCGGAAGTACGCCGCTGGTGGACTGCCTGTTTTCCGTGCGGTATGCGCTGTATTCCGACTATGAGCCGGATACAGACC
>USQV01000042.1 GCA_900556965.1 uncultured Clostridium sp. | reverse complement strand
TCCGGCGGGGCGCTGGGGCGGGCAGTCGGCGTGAGCCGTCAGGTGGTGGTGCAGGATATCGCGCTTCTGCGTACCGAGGGACACCCTGTCCTTGCGACTGCCCGCGGTTATGTGCTGGAGGTGCCGCACCAGACGGAACGCCTCTTTAAAATGTGCCATACGACCGAGCAGACGCGCGAAGAGCTGAATACGATTGTTGATCTGGGCGGCGAGGTACTGGATGTCATGGTCAACCACCGCATCTATGGAAAGGTATCGGCGCCGTTAAATATCCGCAGCCGTCGCGATGTTGAGGCATTTGTGGAAAATATCCGGGCTGGGCGTTCCACGCCGCTTTTAAACGTGACATCGGGCTATCATTTCCATCACGTGGCTGCCGATCAGGAGGAGATTCTCGACGAGATCGAGGCAGCGCTGCGGGAAAAGGGATTTCTGGCGGACTTCCTGTCATACGAGCAGGAAGAGGTGGAAAAATAGGGGGAAAGTCAAAAGAAATGAATTTTTGAAATTATTTTAAAAAATATGAAATTTCCTGTTGACATTCTTTTTCAAATGTTATATACTATCTTTGCTGTCGATGAGACAGACAAGCAGTTGGCTGAGAGGTCAGATGCGGGAATGGTTACAGTGCCGGATAAAACGGTCAGAATCGCAAAATGAATATGAGTCTGTAGCTCAGCTGGATAGAGCAACGGCCTTCTAAGCCGTGGGTCGGGGGTTCGAATCCCTTCAGGCACGCTGTGGTGGGTATAGCGCAGTTGGTTAGCGCGCCAGATTGTGGCTCTGGAGGCCCAGGGTTCGAATCCCTGTATCCACCCTTCGCCTTTGGGCTATCGCCAAGCGGTAAGGCACAGCACTTTGACTGCTGCATTCGCTGGTTCGAATCCAGCTAGCCCAGTCTTAATATGGAGCATTAGCTCAGTCGGTAGAGCACTTGACTTTTAATCAAGTTGTCCGGGGTTCGAATCCCCGATGTCTCATTTAGTCACGGAAGCCTTTAGAAATAAGGGTTTCCGTTTTTTTATATAAGATGATAACTATTACCTGATCGGTAATAGTTACGATAATTCTAAATCATAAATGCTATATTTACTGTTACCGGTAACGGTGTTAATTAGATTCCGTGAAAGTATCGAATATGAGTTGAAGCAATCAGACAGGGCATTTTTTTTCAACCGGATCGTTGGACAGCTCTGAAAAATAGCCTTGGAAGTATAATTACTTTCAAGGCTATTTTTGCAGATAGGAAAGAGTGACCGTATGAGAGAAAAAAATTGTATAAAAAGAGAAGGATCGTATAAAAAGAGAAGGATCGTATAAAAAGGGAAAGGTCATATAAAAGGAAAAAATCGTATAAAAAGAAAAAGATCGTATAAGAAAGAGTGATCGTATGAGAGATAATGATCGTTTTAGAGAAAATAGCTGTATGAGAGAAAAGAATCAGTCCCTTCTTGAAAAACTAAAGAAATATGGGGAATCTGATTTTTATCCGTTTCACATGCCCGGGCATAAAAGGCGAGAGATCAATGATGATTTTTTTGATGGATTTCCAAATCCATACTCGATCGATATAACAGAGATCGATGGATTTGATAATCTGCATCATGCGGAGGGAATATTGAAGAAGTCTATGGAGGAAGCGGCTGACATTTATGGTGCGGACAAAACGTACTATCTGGTCAATGGAAGCACCTGCGGGTTATTGGCTGCGATCTGCGGCTGTACCGATTGGAATGGGAAAATCCTGTTGGCAAGAAACTGTCATAAGGCGGCATATCACGCCCTGCTTCTTAATGGGCTTCAGCCGGAATACCTGTATCCGGAGTTTATTAAGGAGTATGGGATAAACGGAGTTATAGACCCTGAGAGGGTGAGGATTGCACTGGAGGAGAATAAAAGCTCAAATGGAGCAAAGATTACGTCGGTTCTTGTGGTATCTCCTACGTATGAAGGAGTTGTATCGGATATTTCTAAGATATCCGGTTATTGTCATGAATATGGCATTCCTCTTATTGTAGATGAGGCACATGGGGCTCATTTGCCTTTTGCAAAAAAGGAGGGTGGCTTTCCGCAATCTGCCTTGGAGTGTGGTGCGGATGTAGTCATCCAGAGTCTCCATAAGACGTTGCCTTCGTTTACACAGACTGCAATACTTCATGTAAAAGGGGATCTGGCGGACCGGGAAAAGATAGAGCGATATCTCGGGATGTTTCAAAGCTCAAGCCCATCGTATTTGTTTATGGCGGCAATAGAGCGCTGCATCCGCTATATGGATGGGCCGGGCCGGGACAAGATGTGGGAATATGAAAAAAGAATGAAAGCTTTTTTTGAAGCGACCGCAGCTCTTAGAGTTTTAAAAATCCCGGATCATCAAGCGCTGCAGGCTTTGGGGGCGTATGACTGGGATATGTCAAAGATCATCATATCTGCAGATCATGCCAAGGACCTGAACGGGGAACAGCTAGGTGAAATTTTAAGAAATAAATATCATCTTGAGATGGAAATGTGTGCTCCGGGTTATGTAATCGCAATGACCTCTCTTATGGATACTGCGGATGGCCTTTTAAGACTTCAAAAGGCCGTTTTAGAGATAGATCAAAGCCTGAGTGGATATGATTCCGTTAACAGTATAAAGAAGCCTGATACTATGCTTTCAAAGGCTGATGCGAAAATGACGCCTTCTGAGGCATTTCAAAAGAAGAAAACGAAAACGGCTCTCAGGGAAAGTGAAGGAAAGATATCTACAGAGTTTGTGTATCTCTATCCGCCGGGAATACCGATACTGGCTCCCGGGGAGAGGATCACAGGGGAAATTCTGAAGCAGATATTCTGGTATGAGGAGAGTGGATTTGAGGTTCAGGGGCTGTCAGATATGTCCCTTTCCACTATATTAACAGTTGCGGATGAATAAGGATTTGTGATAAAATAGAAATACGCGCCGAAACGGAAACAGGAAAGGCGGAGTGAACCGGAAATGAGCAAGATCTATTATATCATGGGAAAAAGCGCCACAGGAAAGGATACGATCTACAAGAACCTGTTGAAGCTGTGGCCAAAGTTTAAAACGATCGTTCCTTATACGACTCGTCCGTCCCGTCAGGGAGAAAGAGATGGTGTGGAATACTTCTTCACATCACCGGAAAGGCTGGAGGAATGGAAAAGCTCCGGAAAGATCATCGAATTACGCACGTATGATACCGTGATGGGGCCGTGGAGTTATTTTACCGTGGATGACGGACAATTTGAAACGGAACAGGATGAAGCCTTTCTTATGATCGGAACACCGGAAGCATATAAAAAAATGTGCCGGTATTTTGGGCAGAAAAGGATCGTTCCGCTGTATATTGAGGTACCGGACGGTGAGCGGCTTATGAGAGCAGTAGAAAGGGAAAGTACCCAGAATCCTCCTAATTATCGGGAGGTCTGCCGAAGATATCTGGCAGATGAAGATGATTTCTCGGAAGAAAATCTTGCCGGACTCGGTATAAATAAAAGATTTTTAAACAGGGATATAGAAAGCTGTCTGTCTGAGATACTGAGTGATATCAGAGCGTTGGAAGCCCAAGCTTTGGAAACAAAAGAAGAAGCTTCCGCTCAGGCCGTCAGATCAGAGCCAAAGGAGCAGGCTTCCAAATAACTTGAAACTGGAGGGATCACTATGCAGGATGGAAAAATTACAGGATTTCAGGATATACTCGGAAATGATATGGTGAAGGATCATTTCAAAAAAGCCATAGAAGGCCATAAGGTTTCCCACGCATACATTCTGACAGGTGAAGCCGGAATGGGACGTAAATCTATAGCAAATGCATTTGCTATGACGCTTTTGTGCGAAAAGGGAGGGAGTGAACCGTGCATGGTGTGCCACTCCTGCAAGCAGGTTCTGGGAGGAAACCACCCGGATCTTATCTATGTGACGCATGAAAAACCTGCAAGCATCGGTGTCGATGATATCAGGGAGCAGATCAATGATACGATCATGATCCGTCCATACAGCAGTTATTATAAGATTTACATAGTTGATGAGGCGGAAAAAATGACGGTGCAGGCACAGAATGCACTTCTTAAAACAATCGAGGAGCCGCCGTCTTATGCGGTGATCCTTCTCATCACTACAAATCAGGAAGCTTTTCTTCCGACGATCCTTTCCAGATGTATTCAGCTGAAATTGAAGCCGTTGAAGGATTTTACCGTGAAAAGCTATCTGACAGAGCATCTTCATGTTCCGGATAAAGAGGCTGAGATATGTGCGGCGTTTGCCAGAGGAAATCTGGGTAAAGCGATCCATTTATCTTCTTCTGATGAGTTTAAAGAGCTGTATCAGAAGGTGATGTCTGTCATAAAAAGTGTGGGAGACATGGATATAACCATGCTTTTGGATTGTATCCGGGAGATTAAGGATCAGAAATTTGAAATGAATGATATGCTGGATCTGATGCAGCTTTGGTTCCGCGATGTTTTGATGTTTAAGGTAACCAAGGATATGAACCTGCTTATCTTCAGGGATGAATATAAAGCAATTAATGAGATGGGGCAGAAATATGATTATGCCGGTCTGGAGGAGATATTAAATGCCGTTGATCTGGCACGTACCAGACTTGAAGCAAATGTAAATATGGAGCTGGCAATGGAGCTTCTGCTTCTTACCATAAAGAACCCATCATGAGGAGAAAACGATGACAAAAGTAATTGGAGTCCGCTTTCGGAAAGCGGGAAAAATATATTATTTCAGTCCGGGCGAGGAGGACATCAAGGTCGGCCAGCACGTAATTGTGGAAACGGCTCGCGGCATTGAATATGGCTATGTAGTCCTTGGAACCCACGAGGTAGACGATAAAAAGGTGATCCAGCCCCTTAAGCCTGTGATCCGCATGGCTACAGAGGCAGATGAGGAAATCGAGTGCAGAAATAAGGAAAAAGAAAAAGAAGCATATAAGATCTGCCTGGAAAAGATCAAGAAGCATGAGCTTGATATGAAGCTTATCGATACAGAATATACCTTTGACAACAACAAGGTATTATTCTACTTTACGGCAGACGGAAGGATCGACTTCCGTGATCTGGTAAAGGATCTGGCCTCTGTATTTAAAACAAGAATCGAGCTTAGACAGATCGGTGTAAGAGATGAGACAAAGATCGTCGGCGGGATCGGAATCTGCGGAAGACCGTTATGCTGCGCCTCTTACTTATCTGAGTTTATCCCAGTGTCTATAAAGATGGCAAAGGAACAGAACCTTTCCTTAAATCCGACAAAGATTTCCGGTGTGTGCGGAAGATTGATGTGCTGTCTGAAATATGAGGAGGAAACCTACGAGGAATTAAACGGAAGATTGCCTAATATCGGAGATTATGTGACGACAGATGATGGCTTGAAGGGTGAGGTTCATAGTGTAAGTATCCTCAGGCAGCTGGTAAAGGTCATTGTTACGGTAAACGGTGACGAAAAAGAGATCAGAGAGTATAAGGTGGATCAGCTCAGATTCCGTCCGAAAAAAAAGAGAGAGCGGGTCAATATTAATGATGCAGAATTAAAGCAGCTGGAGGCGCTGGAGAAAAAAGAGGGGAAATCAAAGCTCGATGACAATTAATCTAATGGAGAATGAGCGTTTGGACGATCTGCAGCGGAATGGGCTTAAGATTATCCAGAAAACAGATGGCTTCTGCTTTGGAATGGATGCAGTCCTCCTTTCCGGTTTTGCATCGGTAAAACCGGGAGAAAGAGTATTGGATCTGGGAACGGGAACTGGGATCATTCCGCTTCTGCTTTCCGCAAAAACAGAGGGAGAACATTTTACCGCTCTGGAAATTCAGAAAGAAATAGCAAAAATGGCCGGGCGAAGCGTTGCTTTAAACGGTCTGGAAAATAAAATCAGTATCGTTAACGGAGATATTAAGGAAGCCAGCCGGATATTCGGAGCGGCTTCCTTTGATGTAGTAACTACAAATCCTCCGTATATGAATGATTCCCACGGACTTAAGAATCCCACGGAGGTAAAAGCTATCTCCCGGCATGAAGTCCTTTGCACATTGGAGGATGTAGTACGGGAGGGAACTAAGGTACTGAAACCGGGCGGAAGAATGTATATGGTTCACAGACCTCATCGTCTGATCGAGATATTGGGAACCATGACCCGGTACAAGCTGGAACCGAAACGGATGAAAATGGTTCATCCATTTCGGGATAAGGAGGCAAATATGGTTCTGATCGAGGCTGTCCGGGGAGGCGGCTCGTGGATGAAGGTGGAAGCGCCGATCATCGTTTACAGGGAACCGGGTGTGTATACAGACGAGATATACAGCATTTATGGATATTAATGTGATCGGAAGGTTTAAAAAGCCGATATCCGGTCATTAGGAAGCAGGAGAAGAACATGCAGGGAAAGTTATATTTATGTGCAACGCCGATAGGAAACCTGGATGATATTACGCTGCGTGTACTGAATACACTGAAGGAAGTGGATCTGATCGCAGCAGAAGATACGCGTCATAGTATTAAGCTGTTAAATCATTTTGATATTAAGACGCCGATGACCAGTTATCATGAATTTAACAAGGTGGAAAAGGCAAGATATCTTGTGGAAAAAATGAAAGAGGGAACGAATATCGCTCTTATCACAGATGCCGGAACTCCCGGAATCTCTGATCCCGGTGAGGAGCTGGTCAGACAATGTTATGAAGCGGGGATCGAACTGACCTCACTTCCGGGACCGGCAGCATGTATTACTGCATTGACGATATCCGGAATGGCAACCAGAAGATTTGCGTTTGAGGCGTTTCTCCCAATGGATAAAAAAGAAAAAGCAAGGATATTGCAGGAGCTTAAGGAGGAGACCAGAACGATCATCCTCTATGAGGCACCTCACAGACTTGTGAGTACGCTAACAGAGCTTAAGGAAGCTCTGGGTGATCGGAGGATATCTATCTGCCGAGAGCTGACCAAGAAGTATGAAACGGTATTCCGCACCACATTTGAAGCTGCTCTTGAGTTTTATCAAACAGAGGAACCAAAGGGAGAATGTGTGATCGTTGTTGAGGGAAAGGATCCGGAGGAGATCAAGAAGGAAGAAGAAGCTTCATGGACATCGATCCCTATCGAGGAACACATGGAACAGTATCTCTCAACGGGTATGGATCGGAAATCGGCGATGAAGCAGGTGGCGAAGGATCGTGGGATCAGCAAGAGAGATGTTTACCAATATCTGCTGGAAAATGAATAAAAGGAAGCAGAAATCGGAAGTAATAAATAATTGAAAAAAAGATTACAATTAGAAGAATAAGATAAATAATTAAGGATGTACTGGTCTATATGGGGATCAGGCATCCTTTTTTATTTAACCGAATCAAGTAAGTCCCCTGCTTCAATTGCGAAAAGCAATAAGCAG